>CAZAHX010000007.1:0-20560 GCA_964485005.1 uncultured Acidimicrobiaceae bacterium
TGGAGACGATGGTCACCTCCGGGGAACACCACCACGGCGGCATCGGGATTCCCCGCGCGATGGAGGGCGTCGCCGGAGGCCCGGGCGCTTTCCCAAGCCGGCACCAGTAAGTCGAGCCCGCCGTAGACGGCCAGGTAGGGGCAGAGGATCTGCGACATGGTGACCACGGGGTCGTAATCCTCCGACATCACCCGGCACATGAATCTCCAATCCGCGTCGTCGTCGATAGTGAGATAGCCGTACCAGGGCTGGTCCCGGGCACCCGAGAGGAGGGCTTCATCGACGGCCCCAAAGTCGATCCCACGTGCAGCTTCCCGATGCAGGGCGGCGAGAAAGTGGAGAGCCCTCTCGATCTCCTCCTCCGGGTGGCCCCTGGCCCTCATCGAGTGCTCGCAGCCGTGGAGGTCCTGTTCGGTGATGCCGATGGCGGGACCGGAGTTACAGATGGCGAACGACAGGTCGGGGCGACGGCTCGCCAGGATCTGCGCCAGCCAGCCACCCTGGCTGTGACCCCAAACCCCGAGTCTCGTCCCGTCGATGTCGGAACGCGCCGACAGGCTCTCCAGTGCGGCGAGGACCTGGCTGGTCCGGCCCTCGAGGGCATGGTCCCGCCAGTCGCCGCTGGAGCCGCCCACCCCGGGCTTATCGAATGAGAACACAGCGATCCCTCGGTCTAGGAACGGATCTCGGATGGGTGGGAAATAGCCTTCGCTGTCGCGGTCCGTCGGGCCGGAGCCCTGCATCATCAACACTGTGGGAGCGGGGCCGGATCCCTCGGGCACATGCAGCGTGCCGGCCAGAGTGAGGCCGTTCCAGGCGAATTCCAGCTCCACCTCCCTCGACTCGGGCGTCAACGCCTTCATCGGCCGATCGTATTCACACCGACCTTGGACCGAAACGATGAGCCCCTCCGGGCCAAATAGAGGTTTGGGGTTCTCGGCGCCGAGGTAAAGGCGCGGGTTCGCGGAAACACGGAGGACCTGTCATGCGACGTCGCCCACACCGGATCACGGTGCTTATCTCCCTAATGGCCATCTCGTTGGCCGTAGCCCTACCGGTCGGGGCTCATCCCGCCGCCGATCCCCAGGACGGGAAGAGCAAATCCGGCTTGACTCTGGAGGACATCCAAGCCATGCCGACCTCCACGCTGGAGGCGATGGGGCCGGCCCCCTGCGTCGAGGGAATGGCGGCGATATTCCCTTGTCAGAATGTCGACCTCGCCTCTTTTGTCCCCCTCGAGTTGCTGGGAGGTGTGAACGGAAGCGACATCTGGGGTTGGGAGGACCCGGTGACCGGTCGGGAGTACGCCATCATGACCACCGGTGAGGGCACCGCCTTCGTCGACGTCACCGAGCCCATCGCTCCCGTCGTCGTGGGCATCCTGCCCACCGACGACGTTGACGACAATCTCCTCTGGCGTGACGTGAAGGTCTATGCCGATCACGCCTATGTGGTGTCGGAGATCAAACCGCACGGCATGCAGGTGTTCGACCTGACCCGCCTCCGCGACGTAGCGCTGCCTCCGGCGGTGTTCGACGCGGACACGGTCTACGAGGAGTTCACCAGTGCTCACAACGTGTCCATCAACGCCGAAACCGGGTTCGCCTATGCGGTGGGGACCACGACCTGCAATCAAGGCTTGCACATGGTGAACATCCAGGATCCCAAGAACCCGGTCTTCGCCGGCTGCGCCGGCCAGGACGGGTATGTCCACGACGTGGAGTGCGTCATCTACAACGGCCGGGACGGGCGGTTCCGGAACCAAGAGATCTGCTTCGCGTCGAATGAGGACACGGTGACCATCTACGACGTGACCGACAAGGCGAATCCGGTGGTGCTCTCCCGCACCGGCTATCCCAGCGCGGCGTACACTCATCAGGGCTCGCTGACCCCGGACCACCGCTGGTTCCTGTTCGGTGACGAACTCGACGAGTTCCTCGGCACGGTGGGGAACACCACCACCTACATCATGGAGATCACCAAGCTGGACGAGCCGGGTCAGGTTGTGCCATTCACCCACTCAACGCTGACCATCGACCACAACCTGTACATCCACGGCTCGTTGGTATACGAGGCCAACTACGTCGAGGGGCTCCAGATATTCAGCTACGACCGTAAGTCGTTGCAGGCGGGCCAACTGACCCGGGTGGGCTACTTCGACGTTGTGCCCGGCGTGGACGCCCCGGTGTTCGGGGGCTCTTGGAGCAGCTATCGCTTCGACTCGGGGACGACGGTGGTGAGCGCCATCGAGAGTGGTCTCTTCGTCCTCCTGCCCAACCTGAATGGGGGGTGAGAGCTCAGATGAAGGATTGGGCGACGAGCGTGGCGATGATGGCCACCAGCCCGGCGACAAGAGCGAGGATGATGCGGTCGAGACGCCGGGTCAATGCGTCAAACCGTTGATCGATCAGGTCGAAGCGGTGATCGAGCAGGTCGATGCGACCGGCCAGTCGCTCCTCGAGAGCGTCGAGGTCGGCCCGGGTCGTGAGTTCGGTGCTCTCCCGGGAAGGTAGATAGGCCATCAACGTGCCGGGTCGGTCGCTACCGAGGACCTCGGTGAGGCCATTGTAGAGGTCGTGGCGGCTGCGACTCAGCAGAGGTCATCCCACCGGAATTGTGTTGCATCTCGAGGGGAGATTTCAGGGGCCGCGTCGGCCGCGAGCTCCCGATCCTCACCCGGTGACGATGATGGCCCCGGTGGGACAGGCCGCCTCCGCTTCACGGACCACCTCCTGAAGCGACGGGTGCGGCTCGGGCATCGAGACCCGAGCGACATCGCCTACCTCGAAGACCTCGGGGCAGATGCGCTCGCACTCGCCGGTGGCGGCGCAAATGCTCTCGTCGACCGTCACCCTCACCACTTCGATCCTATCCGGGCCTTCGTGGCTTGGGCCGCACTCCGGGGGCGGTGATCGCCCTTTTTCGTGATTCGCTCCTATGTACGACTCCACCCCGATCAGAGAGAGGCGCTGGTGTCCGGTTTGTCCGGCATCTGCCGGTTGCTGTCCTGATGAATCGATGGGGCCCGCTAGTCGATGGGACGGTCGCTGGTCAGCAATCTCCAGGCGAGGGCGACGGCGGATGCGTAGACGAGATGATGCCCAAAGTCCTTGGCAATCGCCTCTGCTCCCCACTCTGTGGGAGGAGGGCTGACGTCGAGTGCGGGAAGGAAGATCATCTCCGCCCCCCAGACGGCGCCGAGGAAGGCGGCGTCGGCCGCCAGCGGGCTGAGTCCGGTGGAAGCGAGGATCCCTCGCACGGCACCAAGGCTGGTCCCGTATCCCCAGTGCACCAAGTTGGAGAACCGCTCCCGCTTCTCCTCGTCCTCGGGAGCGACATCGGCGATCTCATCGACGGCATCGGCGGGTGCGGTGCTCGGCTCCCGGCCGGTCATCTTCATCTCGATCTTCTGGACCAGGGTCATGGTGGCGGTCCCCGCGGCGCCCGCGACGAGGCCGATGCCGATGCGGCCCGCGGTGCGTCCGATGAATCCGAGCATGAGAATTCCCTGTCTGAACATCACACCTTTACCCCCTGGCGGTCACCGCAAACCAGAGGGGCCCGGTCGAGGCGACCAGCAAACCTCGAGCCGGGCTAATTCTCTAGATGCCGGGAGCACTTACCCGGTGCGCCTGCTTCTAGCCGATCCCCAGCCGCCGCTGGGCCGGCTCGTGGTTTCCTGAGGATGGGATCAGCGAGCGCCGCCCTCGGCCTTCTCCGCCAGGCTCGTCAGAGTCCCGACTGCCTCGGTGAGGCGCTCGTTGAGCCTCGCCACCGAGGGCCCGATCGACGAAGTCTGGGTTTCCACCGCCCTGACTCCGAAGGTGATGCGGCCGAGATTTGAGTTGATCGAGCGCAGTCTCCGGTGGAGCAGCACCAGATAGACGGCGAGTACCGCTACCAGCAGCACGATCTCGACCACGGTGAGCACGATGAGCAGGGTCATCGCTCTCTCCCGGAGAGGAAGCGGTCGTGCCTCTGCAGCTCCTCATCCAACTCCGCCACTGCCTCGGGGGCGGCGGCGAGCATCCAAGTGGTCGCGGTGTTGGCGGCGAGCTCGGTGGCGGTCTGCCAGGCGCTGCTTACGTTCTCGTCGATGCGCTTGACAGCCCGATAGAGGATGTGGAGCAGGATCCAGGCGACCACCGCCACCACCAAGCCCAGCCCCAGGGTCAGCCACCACAGCTCGGTATCGGTCACGTCAACCCCCCAGCACCTGCCGGGCGGCGGCGAGACGGTCGCGGATCGAGCCGACTCGGGCGTTGACCTGCTCCACTCCCCAAAGTGCCAGAGTCCGGTCCCGCGCCGCGGCCAGGGCCACCTCGATCTCTCGGGCCTGGTCGCCGATCTTGCGGGCGGTGAAGATCAGGATGAGCAACAAGGCCACGACGAGGATGACGACCACCCCTCCGATGATGTAGCCGATCAGCCATCCCGTGCTCAAAATGGAGCCTTGCTCTGCTTCGGTTGGACTATACCCGCAGGTGTACCGCCTATAGGCGGAGAACACCTACCGGGAGATGCTGATATATAGTCGTCCGAATCCGCCCCAGGAGATCACAGCAGAATGGTCGCCCCGCCCCGCACCACTCCGGCCCAAGAGTTGCTTGATCTCCTCGGGCCGGTGGAAGGCTTTCACAGCCGCGAGGAGTATGGCGACTTCGGGCTCCCGGCACGGGTGACGCAAGAGGACTACCTGGCTCCGTTTGGCCGTAAATCGCGCGACAGCCACCTCGGGCCTCTGGAAAAAGTGCACGCCTTCTGGTTCGCCGGGATGAGTTGCGACGGCTGCACCGTCTCGGTGACCGGGGCCACCTCCCCCTCGGTGGAAAGCCTCCTCCTGGCTACCCACCCTGGTCTTCCTCAAGTGGTGCTTCACCATCCGGTGGTCAACCTGGAGTCGGGCCCGAACTACGTGGAAGCTGCCGAGCGGGCGCTCAAGGGCGATCTCGACGCGCCCTATGTGATCATCCTCGAGGGCTCCAGCACCGACGAGACATTGGCGGTCCCTCATGGCGGCTACTGGTCGGCCCATGGCGAGGAGCCCTGGGGGGAGGGCGGCGAGATGCGTGCCGTCACCGTTGACGAGTGGATCGCCCGCCTTGCCCCTGGAGCCGCCGCTGCTCTCGCCATCGGGACCTGCGCCACCTGGGGTGGCGTGCCATCTGCCCGGGGAAACCCGACCGGGGCCATGGCCCTGATGGACTTCCTCGGCAAGGACTACCGATCCACATTCGGCCTCCCCGTGGTCAACATCCCCGGCTGCGCTCCTCAGGGCGACAACTTCACCGAGACCGTGGCCGCGATCCTCTACTTCCTACAGGGCTTCGGGCCCCTTCCCGAGTTCGACGAGTTGGGCCGGCCTGCCTGGCTCTTCGGGGAGACGGTGCACCGCACCTGCACGAGGGGCGCCTATTACGAGGAGGGGGTCTTCGCCGACGAGTTCGGCGACCCCGAGTGCCTGGTCGAGATCGGATGCTGGGGACCGGTGGTCAACTGCAACATCACCTCGCGCGGCGCCATCCGGCATGTCGGCGGCTGCATGAACACGGGCGGAGCCTGCATCGGCTGCACCATGCCCGGCTTCCCCGACAAGTTCACGCCGTTCTACAAGCGGCCCCCCGGATCGACCATGTCGACCCTGGCCAGCAAAACGGTGGGGGCCCTCGTGAAGCCGCTTCGTCGGTACACCATCGGACATCTCAACCGGACCCCGCGCTGGGACCGACAGGACTTCGTTCCTTCGGGTTGGTCGCGGGAACGGGAAGAGCCCGGTTTCGTTGCCGATCTAGGGCATCGTTTCTACGACGCCTTGCGGCGCTCCAACGACACCTCCAAATCAGATGCTGTCGAGTGGGGGAGAGGCCCGAACAGGGCCGGGGACGATTGATATGTGTTTCAAGAACTTGCCGGTCGAGTTCGACTCCGGAGGCGTCGCCACCCTGAGAGGCGGCATCCCCGATCCCTACTCGGTGACGGTCTCCAAACCGGAAGTCGGAGTCACCGACGCCGATCGGGAGGAGAAGATCCAGCGGCTCATGGCGTCCAACGGGCACATCAAGGACCTGAACATGGACCCGGTGACACGGGTGGCCGGGGCGCTCGCGGTGCATGTGACCGCAGATCTCGACACCGGGTCCTACCTGGACGCTCATTCCCAGGCCACCCTGTTCCGGGGCTACGAGGTCATCCTCATGGGCCGAGATCCCCGTGACGCCATCTTCGTCTCCTCCCGAGCATGCGGGGTCTGCGGCGGCGTCCACTCACATGCCGCCGCCTACGCGATCGAAATGGCCATGGGCCTGACCCCGCCTCCTCTGGGCACGGTGGTGCGCAACATGGGCGAAGCGGCGGAGATGGGCTATGACAACCCGCTCCATCTATACCTGCTCGCTGGTCCGGATTACTCCGAGGCCGTGGTCAGCTCGGTCAATCCGGGTCTGTGGCGAAGGGCACAGACGTGGCGGTGCGTGGGCACCGGGATCCACGGGTATGTGCACATGTCGGACCTGATGACCGCTCTCAACCCGCTGGCCGGCGACCTCTACCGGGAGGGACTCGAGTTCACTCGGGTCTCCCGGGAGGCGTTCTCGCTGCTCCACGGGAAGTACCCCCATCCCCAGACCATCGTTCCTGGCGGGGTGTCCTCGACGATCACGGTGCAGGTCCTCAACGAATTCCACTCCCGGCTCTCCCAGTGCTTCAACTATGCCCGGCGCATGATCGCCGTCTGGGATGACCTCTGCGAGTTCTTCTACGAAGCCGACGATCGGTATCAGATGGTCGGCTACCGCCCCAACGACTTCATCGACCCCGGGTTTTGGGACGATCCATACGCCTACGACGCCGACTACGCCACCTGCAACGACTGGGGGGAGAGGCGCTTCTCGACTCCCGGGGTGATCATCGACGGCGAGCTGGTCACCACCAGGCTCACCGACATCAATATCGGCTGGGAGGAGTTCGTCGACCACTCCTACTACGAGGACTGGGCGGGCGACCGCTACCAGACCGACGACCTAGGCAACCCGATCAGCCCCTACCACCCCTGGAACAAGCAGACCATCCCCGCCCCATCGGGCAAGAACTGGCGGGAGAAGTACACCTGGGCGTGTACTCCCCGCTGGGACAGGACCAGCGTCGAGGCCGGCGCCTACGTCCGGCTGATGACCACCGCCATGGCCCAGAAGCAACCGGAGAACCAGTTCATGCAGCCCACCGGCCACTCGCTGCGGATGACCATCCCCAAGGGGATGGGCCCCGAGATGGAGGTGGAGTGGCACGTCCCCGAGAAATGGAACGCATTCGAGAGAAACCGGGGCCGGGCCTACCACTATCTCTTCGCCGCCCTGGTCGGCCTGGAGTCGCTGCTGGAGGCGTACCGGCTGCTCAAGGCGGGAGAGACCAGGGTGGCGGCGGTGTCCGCTGGAGAGCTCGAGGACCACATCCCACGCGACGAGCGGCGCGGCGTCGGGTGGTGGGGGGCGGGTCGGGGATGGCTCACCCATCATCTGGTCATGGATGAGGGCAAGATCGTCAACTATCAGATATGTACCCCTTCGACGATCAACGCCTCCCCCCGCGATCCTTGGGACCAGCCCGGCCCCTTCGAGGAAGCGGTGATGAACACCCCGATCATCGAGGCGATGGAGGACCCGTCGAAGTTCACCTCCATCGACATGCTCCGCGCCATCCGCAGCTTCGACCCGTGCATGCCCTGCACCACTCATGTACACACCCCGCAAGGGACGGTGACGCGCGAGGTGAACACCTGCTCCTGCGGCGTCGACTGACGATCCCTTCGGCCCGGGGCTGGTAGGGATGAGAGTCGTCATCGGGGGCGTCGGCCAGCTCTACCAGGGCGATCTCGACGTGGCGCGCCATGTCATCGAGCGTCTCAAAGGCGCCGGTCTCGGTCCGCAGGTCGTGGTCGAAGACTTCCACTACGGGGCGGTCGCGGTGTCGCAGCGACTGGAGGACTTGCGGCCAGACGCCTTGCTTGTGGTCGGCGCCGCGCCGCGTGAGCGGGAGCCGGGGGCGGTGACAAGGAGGCGCATCGGCCCCGAGGCTCCTCCCCAGGATCAGGTCATGGCCTCGGTGGAGGGCGCGATCACGGGTTATGTCACCATGGATATGTTGCTCGATGTCGCCAGGGCCTTCGGCTCGGCGCCGAGGCGGATAGTCGCCTTTGAGGTCGAGCCCGAAGAGACACGCTCTTCGACCGAGCTCTCCCGGCGGGTGGCCGCCGCCCTGCCCCGACTGAAGGAATGGATACGGCAGGAGGCCCGGCTTACCCCGCTTTTCATGCTCGCCGACGAGTTGAGGGAGAGGCTTGTCGCTGACCACCTGGAGCCGAGCGCCTCCGTCGACAGGATAGGGGCCATCCTCGCCGGGATCGAGCAGTTGGAGGCCGGCGGGGGCTGGGGCGAGATCTTCGCCTTGCGCGACCATCTCCAGCTCGAGATCAGCCAGGGGAATCTCAGCGAGGGGATGAGCCATGCCGACTGGGCGCTGTGCTGGGGGCTGGTGGAAGAGCTGGACCGGCTCCAGGGCGAAGACGCCGCCGACGCCGCTATATGACCGCCACATTCACCCGCCGCGAGTCGAATCTCTATCGTCACTCGCACTGGCCCCTCCGAGGTCTCCTCGGTGTCTGCGGGTCGCCGCCCGGGCCAGGTTCAGGCAAGGGCGTCCTAGGACGCAGGCGAGCCCACGGTCGGAGCGCGGCGGGCTGTACGCCCGTTGCGCCCGGGAGGTCGAGTATGACCAGATTCGTTGGTGGAATTCTCTGGACTGTGATCGGGCTGGCCGCGGTCAACCTCATCCTGCCTTTTGTCGGGCCCGCCATCGGTTTCGGGATGGGCAGCGATCCCGCTTTCGCCGTCACCGAGGCCCGAGTCGTCCGACATGTCATCCCTGACCTGGTGGTGATTCTCGGAGCACTGCTCATGCTCTACTCCGGGTCGAGGGCGGTCCGCGTAGGGGGAGGGATAGCCGCCATCCTGGCGGGCGGATGGATCGCGGTGGGACCTCACGTGCTCCAGGTGGAGAGTGCGAGCCAGCTCATCCGTCGCCTCACCTATCACTCCCTGACCGGTGTCATCCTCACCGGGCTGGCCGGTGTGGCGCTGGGTGCCCTCATCGCCAGCCGGGTCTACGACCTGAGAGGCGAGGTCGCCCGCGAGGAGAGCCGGCGGGTCGGAGTCTGACGGAGACGAACACAAGCCGATCATCGCGCGCCGCTCAGGCAGTCGCCCCGGCGACCAGCTCGGTCTCGAGCAGGTCGGCGAGACGGCTGATCGCAGCGACTCCCGGGGAACCGGGAGCCGAGTCGAGCGGGGCGGCCCCGTGGCGATCGGCCGCCGCAACCGCGTCGTCCCAGGGAACGACCACGTCGACTTGGGAGAGCGTCTCCTCGATAGTGGCGTGATCAGCGGGGCTGGCCACCTTGTTAGCAGTGACGAGGGTGATGACGCCGGGGTGAGCACCGGCGGCGATGTCGATGATCTTCTGTGCGACCTGTATCGATTTCAAGGAGGGCTCGGTCACCACGACGATCACGTCCACACCGTTTTTCGGGAGCCGCGTCAGAGTGCCCACGCCGGCCTCCAGGTCGGCGATCACAACCTCACCAGCGGGCTCCAGCTCGCCGAGCAACTGCTCAGCCGACACTCCGCATCACTGACAGCCGGGATCGACCTCGTCGATACGGGAGGCGAGGACGAGCCGCACCCCATCGGGTCCCTCCCGCCCGAACGTGTCGATCAACCCCGAGACGGTGGTTTGATGATCCACCTCGCCACGGTCCACACCCTGGCGCACCGCTACCAAAAGCTCGGTCTCCTCGGGACCCAGACCCAGGGAAACGCCCAGCATCGGGTTGGTGTCGACGTCGAGGGCCAAGACGCGGTGGCCGCGCCGGCCGAGGATCCGGGCCAGGGTCCCGGCGACTGTGGTCTTTCCGGAACCGCCCTTACCGGCGATGGCAACTCTCACTACGAAGACGATAATGGGGATTGAGCGTGAGTAAATGACGTCGCTGAGCGACGTCATTTACTCACGCTTTGTCGTCCCGGTCTGCGATCAGCCCATCGAGCAGCGAAGAGACGGCGGTGATCACGGGGGAGCCTGGAGCATGGTCGAGGAGTGCGACGCCGAGCCGGTCGGCTTCGCCGACCGAGGAATGACGGGGGATGACGGCCCACGGCACCATCCCTACCTGTTCGACTAGCCATGCGAGCTCTTCTTCAGTTGTCACCTTGTTGGCGACGACCCGGATCAGCCCAGGCCGGCGCGTGCCGGCGAGTCCGATGAGCCGGCGCGCGGTGAGAGCCGACGCCCAGCCGGGCTCGACCACCACCAGGTAGGTGTCGGCGTAGGGGGCCCAGTCGTATGCGATCTGCCTGGTACCCGCGGAGAGATCGCCGATCACCGACCAATGGCGCATGACCCGGTCCTGGGCCAGGCCCCTGGCGAGCTCGGCGAAGGCGGACACCGAAGGCAAGATGGAGCGGAGGCCCTGCTCGTCCGTCTTGCCGAATTGGATGAAATGGACCCGGTCCGGGGCCTCGACCGCGTATCGCGCCACGGCCCGGGCAGGCCCGATGCCCCGCTTCAGCCCCCAGCGCCGGTCGTCGCCCTGCTCGGCGGCCTCGGTGAGCATGGCCTCGTCCATCGCCCCCAACCCCAAGCTGATCGATAGCCCGGGCATCGGATCGGAGTCGAGGGCGAGGACCGGCCCGTCGCGGCGGGCGAGGAGACGGGCCAGCGTCCCCGATATGGTCGACTTACCCGCACCACCCTTGCCCAACACGGCTAGACGAAGCCGGCTCACGGGGAGACCTCGAGGAGAGCGACGTGCTGGGGGCGGACCGCCACCACCCGGCCGCCGGTGGTCTTGATCATAAGAGAGCCGTCGATGTCGGCACCCTCCGCGGTTCCGGCGATGCGCCGGCCGGTCGGGCCCATCGGGACCAGGTGGGCGTCCACCCCCTTTCCGGTCTCCGCCAGCATCGGCTCATAGTCGGAGAGGAGCGCTGCGGGTTCCTGGGCCAGTCGCTCATCGACACGCCCGGCGATTTCGGCGATCGAATGCTCGGGTGCCCCGCCGGTGTCCAACAACATGAAGCTGACCACCGCCCATGTGATCTGGAGCAGGGCCACCTCGGCGAATACGGTGGTGGTGCCGAGATGACGTTCCCCCTGGTACACGCGATCGGGCCAGGCGACAGTGGGACGGGCCCCGGTGTCAGCCAGCGCGGTCACCGCTGCCATGTAGAGCCTGCCCTCCTCATGCTCCAGGTACTTTCTCCTCACGATGATCGAGAATCCGGCGCCTGCGGCCGGGATCTCCCAGGGGAGCCCGCCCCTCCCCCGGGGCGAGACCTGATAGTCGGCGACCACCAACGCACCGTGCGGAGCGCCGGCTCTGGCCCATCGCTGCGCTTCGGACTCGGTGGACAAGACAGCTGGAAAGGCCCGGATCTCACGGTCCGGCACCAGCTCGGTCAACACATCCAGGCTGATCCGTGGCGCTCTCATGGAGTCTCCAGTTCGAAGGTCGCTTCGAGCCGCCGCATCTGGGGGATGTGGAAGCGGGCCGCTGCCCGCCCCGCTCGAGAGCGGAACCGCGCCGCCTGATCCGGGGGCAGCGACGCCAGGGATGTGGTGATCGCGGTGGCGATGGCGTCGTAACCCTCCGGGGGAAGCTCGAGGACTGCCGCGAAGAGGACCTCGATCCGCTCCACCGCGGTGGCATCTCTCTCCACCATCCCAGCGACCCACGCCAAAGCGAGCTCCCCGATCACTGGCGGGCCGGTCCGTGCCCAATGCCTCACCTCGTCGCGAAGGATTCCGGGCCATGCCTCCTCGGCCTCGGTGTCGAGGACGAGATGGAGGTCGTAGTCGGGCCCGAGCCGGTCCAGGATCGATCTCGCCTGCTCGACCACGGGAGGAGAGGCCTCGCCGATGCTCAGCGTCTGATGGGCGAGCTGGCGGGCCCGGTGGAGCTCGCCGGTGGACTCGTAGGCGAGAGCGAGATTGGCCTTGGCCATGGCGTGCGCCTCCGGCCGCAGGCTGAGGGGGTGTGCCGAGGTCGACTCGGCGAAGGCCTCGGTGGCGGCGGCCCCGTCCCCGAGTGCCAGTTGGGCCAGGCCCATCAGGTTGGCGGAGGCGCCGAGACCGGCGCGGTCGCCCCCAGCAGCGGCGAGCTCGGCAGATCTCTGCAGGTAGGGGAGCGCCTCGGCCTCCCGTCCCGCGACGAGGAGCGATCCCCCCAGTTCACGCAGTGCCGCTCCCAGCTCGGCCGGATACGCATCGGCATCGAAGGAGTCGACGGCGCGGCGGAAAGAAGACTCGGCGGCCTCGGTATCCCCCTCCTCCCGCTGCACCAGGCCCAGGTTGAAGTGGGCGGCTCCGGCCCGGGCCGGATTGGGTTCCCGCTCCAACAGCTCGATCGCCTCTGTGAAGACCCGGGCAGCCTCCCCCGGGCGCCCCCGGTCGCGAAGCACTGCTCCAAGTGCGTTGAGCGTCTCGCCCCGTTCGGTGGGCAGGTCGTGCCGGTAGAGGTCGAGGGCAGTCCGCAGCGACACCTCTGCCTCGCCGAGCTTGCCCTCGGTGGCCAGCTCGTGGGCGATCTGGCGGTGCAACGAGGCACTCTTGACCGGGTAGCGGTCGGGGGGAAAGCGGGTGAGCGCCCGGCGTAGCTTCGCCAGCGACGAATCACCCATCACCGGTAGTGTAAGGGGGTGAATGTGCTGGTCGCCGGGGTGGGGAACGTCTTGCGCGGCGACGACGGGTTCGGGGTTGCAGTAGTCGAGCGGCTCAGCGCCGAGGATCTCCCCAACGGCGTCCGGGTGATCGATTTCGGCATCGGGGGCATCCATCTCGTCCAGGAGCTCCTCGCCGAGCCCGCCGACCTGGTCATCGTGGTCGATGCCGTGGAGATGGAGCGCCCACCGGGCACGGTTCTGGTGATCAAGCCGTCGATCAAAGACGTGGCGGCGTTCCCCCTGGAGGAGAGACACGACGAGCTGGCCGACATGCACTACTCGACTCCCGATCGAGCGCTCATGCTGGCCCGTGCGCTGGGCGCCCTCCCGGAGCAGGTATGGGTGGTGGGCTGTGAGCCCTCCGGCATCGACGATCTCGGGGAGGGGCTCAGCGAGCCGGTGGCACATGGAGTGGAGGCAGCAATCCACGAGATCAAGGCCGTCGCCCGCTCCGCGGGTGTGCCCTGGTAGCCGGTTCAGCGCTTGCGGTTGATCTCGACCGGAACCGACCCGGGCCCGGCGTCATAGGCCTCGAGCAGCCACGCCGCCGCGGGGTCTTCCCGGACCCGGGCCAGCGAGTGGGGATCCAATGCGCTGACCAGGGTGGTCATCCCGCGGCGATGCAGGGTGTCGACGGCGTCGAGCAGCTCGTAGACATCGTCCCTGATGTCATCGTCGAGCTCGTCGACTCGATCGAGAAGCTCCTCGATCCTCCGTAAGAACGCCTCGAAGCTCTCCAAGTCGGCCTCCGTCGAATCCCTTGCGCTGTCCATCCCGACACCGACACCCGATAGGGTGGCTAGCGTCACAGACGGTAGACGCCGCGTCCGCATCGAGGAGAGCGCATGGTCTGGTGGTGGATCGGAAACGCCTTGCTCCTGCTGTTGGTCATACCCCTGGTGGCCGTCCTGGCAAATCGGCTCGTCGCCAGGGCCCAGGAGGTCCGCAACTACACGGCAGACATCCTCACCCATGGAGTCGGCATCACGGCCAACCTCGACCCCGTGCCCGCTCTCGCCGACACGGTGGGGCTGGTGAGCGCCGCTCGTGATGCCGCGGCGCGGTATGCCGGAGTGGTTGCCGCCTTGCTCGAGAGGCGGTCCTGATGCCGGCGGCGGCAATTGTCACTCTCATTGCCACCGGGTTGCTCGTGGTCGCCCTGGCGACCTATCTGATCGTGATTGCCTGGAATCTGCGCAAAGCAGTGCACAGCCTGGGTCTGGTGATCTTCGGGGTGCGGGCGATCGCTCACCGGGTGGAGCCCGTTGAGCCGCTCGCCACTCAAATCCTCGATGACCTGACCGTGGTCGACGACGCCCTCGCCGATCTGCTGGCGGCGCACACGATGACAGAGGTCAGCTGAGATGCCGCTCGAGTTCAGATGTGAGGACGTGGGGGCGGTGTGTGGGGAGGCGATCAAGGCCGATACCCCTGAAGAGCTGGTGGTCAAGATTGCCGAGCATGCCGAGCACGAGCACGGGGTTCCCGAGCTGAGTCAGACCCTGGTGGATTACGCCAAGACCGTGGTCCGAGAGAGCTGATCGCTCAGGGCCTGGCCGCAGTCCCCCTGTCGGCGGCCACCTGCGACTCGTATCGTTCGAGGAACCTGCTGAGAAGTCTTCTGCCCTCTCTGAGCGCGCCCGCCCAGGCATGCAGCCAGTCCATGCCCTCGTCGGTGACGGTGTACACCCGTCTCGCCGGGCCGGCGGACGAAGTCTCCCACTCCGAGTCGACCAGGTCGTCTCGCTCCATGCTGCGCAGCATCCGGTACAGGCCGCCCGGGTCGGTGGCACCCATGCCCAGGTCTTCGAGCTGCTCCAACAGGTCGTATCCGTGGCTCGGCCGCTCCGCGATGAGGAGCAGGAGACAGGGCCGGAGGTAGTTACGGGGAAGTCCTCCCTCGACATCCTCCCACTCCGGCTTGCGGCTCATCCGGGAAGCGACCCGATGCGCTCGGCGGCACAAGCCTCGGCCTCTTCAACCGAGTTGTGGCACCAGCACTCCGGCCCGCACTCGCCGTGGCCGGGCTTGGTCAACTCGGCGAACTCCTCGGCAAAGGAGCGAGCCCCGTCGCTCCTCCCCTTCTCGGTGAGGGAGTAGAGGCCGTCACCGGAGGCGGTGAGATAGCCGTCCTCGATCAGGCGGTCCAGGTAACCGACGGCCAGCTCGGCGTCCAGACCCAAGAATCTCTGAAGGTCGCGGGGAGCGAGCCGGTCTCCGAAGCCCTCACCTTCGATCCAGTACATCACCTGGAGGATCTCCTCCCTCCAATAGAGCACCCGGAGCGCCTCGGAGCGAGGCTCGGGAGGGCTCATGAGGAGAGAAGCTGGTGGGCCATGGCACGGATGGCGGCCACCGCCGAGCTGTCCGCGGCGACGTCGAAGGGGGCGGCGGCGATTCGCTCGGCCTCGGCGAACCTCGGCTCATAGGGGATTGAGGCGATCAGGTCGAATCCATGCGAACTGCAATATTCCCGGACGATGTCTTCGTCCTCGGGGCGCACTTTGTTGGCCACGATGCCCACATGGGGTATTCCCAAGTCCACTGCGAGGGTGTGATAGCGCCTGGCGGTCTCCAGCGACTTGAAGTAGGGCTCGGCGACCAGGAGCATGTGCTCGGCGTGCTCGGTCGAGGCCCTGGTCAGGTGCTCGGGTGACGCCTCCATATCGAGGACGACCATCAACTCGGGATCACGTATCTCCCGGACGATGACTCTGACCGCGGCGTGGTTGCCGCACATACAGCCCGACGCAGCCTCCCGGGCCTGGCCCATCGTGAGCAGTCGGATCCCGTCGGGGGCGGCGATGGCGTGCTCGTCGATGATATCGGGGAGCGACTTGGCCAGGGTGGCGACGTTGCCTCCTCTCATGTCACCATGGGTATCGAGGAGGTCGCGGGTGAGGTCGGACCCGCGATCGAAGGCCTCCTTGGGCAATCCCAGAGTGGTGCCCAGATTGGGGTTGGCGTCACCGTCGATGGCGATGACCGAATAGCCCTCGTCGGCGAGCACCCGGGCCGTGGTGCCCGACACCGTGGTCTTTCCCGAACCGCCCTTTCCGGCAAATGCGATCTTCATGACGCGGTCATCCTACGAGCCTCCAAGGGAGACCGGGCTAGGGCGGATCGTTCCCCGGCGAGTCTTCCCCGGACATGGCTCGTTCCAGCTCGTCGAGAAAGTCGAGAGAGGCACGGGCCTCCTCCGGATCGAGGACGGCCACGGCCATCCCCATGTGGATGTCCACCCAGGTCCCGGGGCCGGGATCGTCGGGAGCGACGATGGCGATATTGACCTCCCGTTTCGACCCGCGCATGTCGATGGTGGCGACGTGGGGCCGGTCTGCCGATATCGACACGATCCTTCCCGGGACGCCCAAACACATCTGCTCTACCTCGCTGTCGCTCGGGTCCACTATATGTTGTCGCACATCTACCAGGACTACCCTCCCGTCGGCATGAGCACCCACATGCGAGGAGAAGGCCCCGCGGGGACCTCCGATCATGCTGGCTGGTCAGGGCTGCAGCTGTTTGCCCGCTATGCCTATCCCCCCAACGCGCGGGGCTATTGCGGACCCGCCGATCATGGAGAGCTGCTCGATTATCGGACATCCGGAGTCGTCGACGCCGGCCTTCTCGAGCTGGCCAAAGCGTTTCACGGCCCCTGGCCCTACCTCAAGGTCCTCGCCGAGCGAACCGGGGAGGGCGGGCCTTTCAGCAGGCGGGTGGTGGAGGCCTACTGGGTGGGGAACGACCTTCTCGACCGGATCGATGTGACATCTTTCGGCAACGCCGTGGAAGCCCGATTTCGCCCCAGGGCAGGGAGCGAGTGGTCGCGGATGGCTGAGGCGATTCCGGGAGGTGTCCCCCATCACAGCTTCCATGTCTTCGTCACCTATCCCTGGGTGGGCCTCCTCACAGAGTCCGATCGCGGCGAGCCCTTGCAGATACTGGACCAGTGCCGCATCCGCTGGGGGAAGGTGGAGGCAGTCGAGGCCGGCACCGCGATCGTGCGCAGCCGCCCGCTCACCTGGGACGGCCGGCGGCTCGATCTGGGGCCTCCTCGTCCGGAGAGAGTCGACTTCGCCGTCGGCAGTCTCGGTTTCAGCGTCCCGTTGCAAAGAGGGGACTGGGTTTCGATGCACTGGGGCTGGGCATGCGACCGTCTCAACGCCCGTCAACTCCGGGACCTGAAGCGCTTCTCGGCCCGCCAGCTCAGGATGACGAACGAGGAACTGGCCCACCCCGGGCCGGCCATGGTGCTGGGATGAGGGGTATGGGGATCATCTGGAGTTTGTGGCTGCAAGGCCTCGACCACGACGAGGGCTCACCAGACCGGTACCGCTCCACCATGCAGGTCGCACCTGATTGACGGGGTTCATTAAGAGATCTCGGCTGTGGCCCCTCCTCCCGGTGGTGATGCTGTCCGTCATGGGCGCGGCTTGCGACGACGCCGAGGGCGGCGGGGCGGAGAGCACTCTCCGCATCTACACAAGTGTGACCCAGGACACCGTGGACGCAGTGGTGAACGGATTCGAGGCCACCCGCCCGGCGGTGACCACCGAGGTGTTCCGGGCCCCGACGGGTGAGCTGGCGGCCCGGATCGCAGCCGAGCAGCGGGAGGGAGGGCTAACGGCCGATGTGCTCTGGCTGACCGACCCTCTCTCCATTCAGCAATACGCCCGTGACGGCCTCCTTCGGTCATGGTCCCCGGAGAACGCCGAGGCTGTGGCTCCTGAACATCAAACCGAATCCTTCTTCGGGACCCGCATCCTCAACCTGGTGATCGTGGCCGCCGAAGAAGTCGAATCGCCGCCGGCCGACTGGCCGGGGCTGGCCGATATCGAGAACGTGGGCATTCCCGATCCCGGGTTCGCCGGGTCCGCCTTCGCCGCGCTCGGGTTCTTCGGGCTCGACCCTGGTTACGGCATGGGCTACTACCAGAGGCTGACGGAGAACGGCGCCACCCAGGTCCGTTCACCAGGCGACGTGGTCACCGGGGTGGCGGAGGGTCGCCATCCGGCAGGGATCAGCCTCGACCGGACCGTCCGCGACGCGATCGACGACGGCTCGCCGGTGGTCCTGATCTGGCCGAAGTCGGGGGCGATCGCCCTGTACAGCCCGATCGCGGTGGTGGAGGAGTCCCCGTCCACCGTCGCCGAGGCCTTCGTGGAGTATGTCCTGTCGGTGGAGGCGCAGGACGCCATCGCCGAGACGGGCTGGGAGCCGATCAGGGACGATGTCGCCTGGCCCCACGAGGGACCGCAGCAGGCCGTGGACTGGGCCCGCGTCTTCGACCGCCAGGCGGAGCTGCTGGCCGCCTATCGGGCCATCTTCGGCGGGTCATAGTGCCCCGGTTCGGTCTGCGCTGGTCCCTCCTCGCCGTCCTGGTGATAGCAGCCCTGGCGCTCCTGGTGGCATGGCCCCTCGTCGAGCTCTTCCTGGTGGCGGGGGAGCAGATCGGTCCGGTCATCCGTCTTCCCTGGGGAGCGGTGGCCAACACCCTGCTCGTCGGAGCGGGAGCGTTGGTGGTCGCGGTGACGGCCGGGGTCGGTGCCGCCTTCCTCACCGAGCGGACCGCGGTCCGGGGTCGGAGCGTTCTCCGGGTGGGGATCCTCCTCCCTGTGCTGGTCCCCCCCTTCGTCTCCGCGCTCAGTTGGGCCAGGGCCTATGGCCCGGGTGGACTGGTCGACGATCTCCTCGGCTTGGGCTGGGAGGGCCTCTACGGGGCGCCCGGCATCATTTTGGTGGTGGCGGTCAACGCTATTCCGTTGGTCTATGTGATCACCGCGGCCGCACTCCGCACCCGCGTCGAGACCGATCTCGAGCTGGCGGCGCGAGTGAGCGGAGCGAGCTCGAGAGCGGTGACGACAACGGTGACGCTCCCGCTGCTGGCGCCCGCCATGGTCGGGGCGGCGGCACTGGTCTTCGTGATCGGCATCAACGCCTTCGGCGTGCCCGCCATCCTGGGGACACCGGCAGCGTTCGACACGGTGACTACGCGCATCTATCAGGACCTGGTGTTCTCGGCGCAGCCGGAATCCTTCAGCCGGGCCCTCCTCCTCGCTTCCGGGCTGGTGCTTGCGGCGCTGGTGTTCGCCGTCGTCGCCGAGGTCACGCTTGCCGGCCTGGGCGAACGCCGTGGAACGGGCGCGCCTGGCGGCCCCGTTCCTCCGCTTCCTCCCGCAGGTCCCCTCCCGACCATCCTCGTCTGGGCGCTCATCGGACTGACCACGATCTTCCCCCTCATCGCCCTGGTGTTGGTGGCCATTACCAGCGGGGTGGGGCTCGCCCCCACCCCGGGTAACTGGACCCTCGCCCACTTCGGAGAGGCGCTGGCGGGCCGCAACCTGGCGGCCCTGGGAAGGAGCCTGCTGCTCGCCGGGCTGACCGCGACCCTCGCGGTCGTGCTCGGATCGGGTGTCGCCGCCCTGCGCCGCCACCGCTTCGGCCGCGCCACGGGCGTGGCCGTGCTCCTCAGCTTCGCCGTACCCGGCTCGACGCTGGCAGTCGCCGTCCTGCTCGCCTACGGAAGCCTTCTGCGCGACACCCTCCTTCTCATCCTCATCGCTTACCTCGCCAAGCTGTGGGCGGTGGGGCATCGCACCATCGCGGGCTCTATGGCGAATGTTCCCGATGACTCGGTACGGGCCGCCCGAGGCAGCGGCGCCTCCGCACCCACCACGATGCGGACCATCGTCGTCCCGATGCTCCGTCCCGCCCTGATCGGAGGGTGGGCACTGGTGTTCCTGATCGCTTTCCACGAGCTGACCATGTCCAGCCTTCTCTACGGGCCGGGCACCGATACGCTGGCGGTGGCGATCCTCAATCTGCAACAGTTGGGCGACGTGCCCGTGTCCTCGGCGCTGGCGGTGATCCTGACGCTTCCCCTGCTTCTCCTCTCCATCCCCTTGCTGGTGGTGGGGCGGATTCCCCGCCGTATCGTCGGCACCGGATGAGACCAACCCTTCGCTGCCGGTCGGTGACCGTCAGGTATGGCCCGGTTCGAGCGGTCGACAACCTGGACCTGATGGTGGGGGACGGTGAGACCCTCGCCCTGCTCGGTCCGTCGGGTTCGGGCAAGAGCACGCTGTTGTACGCCGTCGCCGGATTCCTGCCCCTAGACGAAGGGAGCATCGAGATCGACGGTGTCGAAGTATCGAACCCGCTGAGCACCCTCCCCCCGGAGGGGCGTCCAGTGGGCCTGGTGTTCCAGAGCTATGCCCTATGGCCGCACCTGACCGCGGAGGAGACGGTCGCCTATCCGCTGCGCCGATCCGGGATGGCCAAGCCAGATGCACTGCGGAAGGCACGGAAGTTGCTTGGCCTGCTGGACATCGAGGAGCTTGCTCGCCGTGTCCCCGCTGAGCTCTCGGGAGGCCAGCAGCAGAGAGTGGGGCTGGCCCGAGCTCTGGCCCGCGAGGCGCGGATCTATCTCTTCGACGAGCCCACCGCCCATCTCGACTCGGCCATTCGAGGCACCGTCCAGGAGGAGATCGCCCGGCGAAGAGCCGAAACCGGATCGGCGGCGGTATACGCCACCCACGATTCGGCCGAGGCGCTCGCCGTGGCCGATCGGGTGGCAATCATCCGAGCGGGCTCAGTGGTCCAGCTCGACGGCCCGCAGGCCATCTATGAGAGGCCGCTCGATGTCTGGGCCGCCCGGCTCACCGGACCCGCTTCGATATTCGAGGTCGAAGTGGTCGGGTCGGGCAATGGCCGGGTAGAGGTGGCGTTGGGGTCGGAGCGGATCGGGGCCGACATCGGGTTCGACACCCCCTCGAGGTCGGTCGATC
>CAZAHX010000008.1:0-19640 GCA_964485005.1 uncultured Acidimicrobiaceae bacterium
CTACGAGGGCAACGCGAAACGGATGCTGCGTCTGCAACTGTGACCGGGTGACCCCCCTCGGCCTCACTTCGTTCGGCCTGTCCCCTCTCTCGAGAGGGGACAGGGGGCGTCAGCCCCGGAGTTCGCCGAAGAACTTCCGTATAGCCTGGGCAACCAGGTCAGGGGTCTGTTTGGCGGTGAAGTGACCACCACGGGGAAGGTCGGTCCAGTATCTGATGTCGGTGTAGGTGCGCTCGGCGTACTCCCGGGGAAACCCCCGCTCTCCCCAGTGCACCGCCACCCCCACCGGAACGTCCACCATCGGCACCGGCGGCTCGTGGCGGCCGTGGTAGTAGGGAAGGAACGAGGTGCCGCTGGTCTCGGTGAACCAGTACAGGCTGACGGTGGTGAGCAGCTCGTCGACGCTCCACCACTCGTCGAATTCCGGGCCGCTCCATTCCCTCAGCTTCTCCATCACCCAGGCCAACAGACCCGCCGGTGAGTCGTTCAGCCCCACCGCCAGCGTGTCGGGTCGGGTCCCCTGGATGTGGCTGTAGCCCCGGCCTGTGCTCCATTTCTCCTTCAGCCAATCCCGGAACGCCACCTCGGCCTCGGTGAAGTCACCGCGCCGCTCCTCTGGGGGGTAGGCGGGGTGAGTGGCGAACAAGCCGAGCACCGATTCGGGGTAGAGCGCCCCCAGCCAGTCGCTTATCCCGGCGCCGACATCCTCCCCATAGGTGGCGTAGCGCTCGTAGCCGAGCACCCCGGTCATCAGCTCGTGCCACACCCGGGCCACAACGTCGGCGGTGAAGAGCTCGTCAGCCAGCGGCTCCGAGAACCCGTACCCGGGAAGCGAGGGGACGACCACGTCGAAAGTGACCTCCTCCGACCCGCCGTGGGTCACCTGATCGGTGAGCGAGGGGACGATGGGGAGCATCTCGGCGAAGGTGTAGGGCCAACCGTGGCTCAGCACGATGGGAATGGCCGCCTCCGCTCCCGATTGGATGTGGACGAAGTGCACCTCGGCGTCTGCCACGGTCGCGGTGAACTGAGGGAAGGAGTTGAGCCATCCCTCCCGGCTTCGCCAGTGGAAGTCTTCCCCCCAGTAACGAATCAGCTCGGCGAGATACTCATAGTCCACACCCGAGTCCCAGGGATCGCCGGCGGCCGGTTCCGGGAGACGGGTGGCGGCGAGACGGCGCCGCAGCTCGGCCAGGTCGGAGTCGTGCACCTGGATGCGGAAGGGCTCGACCACGGTGCCGACGATAACCGGCCCAAGCCTTCGAATGGTTGGTCGACCATCAGGCCATGGAATACGTCGGCCTGTTCGCCGGGGTGTTGGACTCGGGGAGTATGCCGGTTGAAGAAGGGAAGAGTGTTCCTCCAATCGGTCGCAATCTGTTGGTGGGCACTAAGTGCCACACCCCGGGTCACAGCTAACCACTCATCCTTTGACGGCGCGAACCTCCCCGAACTCGATGGGCGGGTTGAGACCCCGGCGCAGAAATGCCACTCCCAGCTCGGTCGGTCGCAGTCCCTCCTCCCGGTCGAGGTGGAACATCGACCCGGCGAAGCGGCTGGTCCCGATGTCCTCCAATGGGCCCGACGAGACCACCTCGAGCCCGGCCGCGGTGATGGCCTCAGCCGTCTCCACCATGGTCTTCGACCGCACACAACCCCAGAGCTCATCAAATGCAGCCATCTGCTTTGCCTGGTCGCCCGGCAACCACTCCGAGCTGCGGAAGACATCCTTGACATAGAGCCGACCCCCAGACTCGAGGACGCGATGCGCCTCGCGGTACGTCGCCCCCAGGTCGATGGCGTAACACGTGCTCTCGAGGAACAGGATCTGATCGAACGACCCGGAACGGAAGGGGAGTTGCTCGTAGTCGGCGACATGGGGCCGAACCCGCCCCCTCAGCCCGGCCGCAGCGACCTCGGAGCGAGCGATGGCGCACTGGTGTTCCGAGTTGGTGACGGCATCGACCACCACATTTGGGTACTCGCTTGCAATGATGATGGCGGGGCCCGCAACACCACATCCGGCATCGAGCACCCGGTCGCCGTCTCGCAAGCCGGCCCGCTCCGCCAACGCCAATACCGACTGGTGTGGGTCCTCGCGAGACGGATCGCCGGTTTTGAGGATGCCGGCCTGAAGGACCGGGCCGAATCCGCGCAGAAAGAGCTCAGTCCAGCGGTCGTAGAACTCCGAGCTAGGCCCACTTCGAGGAGTCGAGCTCACCGACCAGCGCCTCGATCGCCTTGTCGATGGCCTCCGGATCGAGCTGCTGCAGGGCTTCGATCTGGTCCTCATCGAGCTCATAGCCTTCTGCTGCCACGGCTTCCTCGGGATCGGCCAGCAGTCGACGACGAAAGTCGGGGTCTTGGACGGCCCTTCCGATCAGCTCCGGTGGTATCTGTTCCATGGTCAGCCTCCTCTGGTCGACGACGGCGCAACCCTACGCAGATGTGCGGTTCGCCGCGGCGTCACCGATGACCCGCCACGGCCTCGAACAAGGCGTGATACATGCGTTGCGACGCCCCCTCCATCACCTGCTTGCGCGCCTCCACCCAGCCGGAGATCTCGTCGATCCCGAGCTCTGCCCCCACCTGGAGTGCCCGGTCGAGCTCCCGCTCGGCATCCGCCACGATCTCGTCGCATCGGCTGATCATCCCTCTCCGCAACGCTGTCTCGCTCTCCAATCCACCCAGCCTCCTGACCACCCAGGTGAAATTGCGAGCCGCCAGGTCATCGGGGGCGTCGATGAAGTCATCGAACAACTGTGTCGCCTTGGTCAGATACCTCACCAGCCTGGAGAGTGCGGACGCTCGATCCCAATGCCCCGCGATGGAGAGAACGGCATCACCCGGTATTTCCAGTGGCTGCGAGCGGTTCAGTACTATGTCGAACTCGTCCGCCCCGTATTGCCGACCCGGGTCGTGGAGCCTTCGCTCCAGCAGCATCGCCTCGCCATAGGCCTGCCAGAGGGTCTCGAAGCGCATCCAGAAGCGTCGGTCGCGGACCAGCGACGACAGCAGCACCTGATGGCGAACCCGGAACATGCTCGACAACATCATGGCTGCCCCTGGTTCGCCCCAATGCCCATCGAAGTAGTCGTCCTCGACGCGGACAGACAGATAGCCGCAAAGACTCGACTCGCAGATGTCGAGAAGCACACTCCGGTCGACGCCGCCCATCGCATCCGCCAGCCAGAGCGGCAGTTGGAAGAGAGGGTGGCCGAGAACATTCAGGTGGGGGCCGCCACCGTCCGCATCGATCGCATAACCGTGCCTGGCCATCAGATCCGAGGCCCGAGCACCCAACTCCCCTCCCAGGCCCTCGACGAAGACACCCATCCTTCGCAGCGACTCCTCCCCCGCCTCCCTGGGCAGCAGGCTGTTGCTCGACACGTCGATGACTGTACCGAGCCCTACCGTTGCTAGCTTGACGCTATTGGTGGATCTCGTCGTCTATCCACACTCATGACGATCGACTCGTTACTCGAGAGTTTCGTGCCTCCCCAGCTGGTGACCTGGCTGGCAGACCGGGAGCCCTCGCCCCTGGCTCCGGCGAGCAAGCAGCAGGAGATGGTGGCCTGGTCTGCGGACCTGTCCGGATTCTCGAATCTGACCCGCGTGCTGACCGAGCGAGAACGAGCCGGCCCGGAAGTCGTCACCGACCTGCTCAACGTGACATTCGGGCCGATCATCGAGATGATCACCAAATACGGTGGAGGGGTCCTCGACTTCGCCGGGGACTCCGTTCTGGCCACGTGGATCATCGATGAAGACCACGACCGGGCCTCGGCCCTGACCCTGGCATCCCGCTGCGCCCTCGAGGTCCTCGACATGGATCTGTCCCGGGTGCAGCACGAGCAGTCACCTCTCGAGCTCCGGATCGGAATCGGGGTGGGACCGGGGGTCCTGATGCAGCTGGGTGGTGTCGATGGGCACTGGCACTTCGTGGTGGGAGGAAGCGCCTTTGGTCAGATCGCGACGGCCAGCAACGTGGCCCGCCCCGGTGAGGTGGCACTCTCTCCGGAGGCGGCAGAGGCAATCGGGTCCGACGCACGCGGGTATGTCGACCAAGGGGGCGTCCTCCGGCTGTCATACGTCCCGGAGGTGGAGCTGCCGGTGGCTGCAACCCGAACTGAGATGGACGCAACGATCGCCGGACAGCTTCGACACTTCCTGTCGCCGCTCGAAGCCATGCGAATCGACTTGGGCCACACCGAGTGGCTGGCCGAATTTCGCCAAGTGACCTCGGTGTTCATCAGCCTCCCCACATTGGATCTGCTTTCCGCTTCGGCACGCGACTCGTTGCAGGATGTCGTGACCAGAGCTCAGCGAAGTCTCGCCAAGTACGAGGGAACCCTGAGCCAAGTGCGCGACGACGACAAGGGGGTGACACTCGTGGCCTCCTTCGGACTGCCCCAGCTTGCCCACCAGGAGGATCCGTATCTGGCGGTCCAGGCAGCGGAGGACATCCAGAGAATCCTCATCGAGATGAAGCTGGAGTACGGAATCGGGGTTGCCACCGGTCGGGCGTTTTGCGGGATCTGTGGAAACGTCAAACGCCGTGCCTACACCACGATCGGCCCGGAGGTGAACCTGGCGGCAAGACTCATGCAGGCTGCCCGGTTCGAGATCCTCTGCGACGAAGCTACGGCGACCGCGGCGACCAGGATCGAGTTTCATTCCCTCGGCGACCGTCGGCTCCGAGGATGGGACCACCCCGTGTCCGTCTTCCGGCCCCTCTGGGAGCGAGTGGGTGGTCAGCTGGGCGAGAAGGACTCGGTCCGCCTGGTAGGTCGGGAGAACGAGCAGAACCATCTGGTCGCCTGGCTGGGGGCGCTGGTACGCGCCCACAGCTCTGCGATCGTGGTGGTGGAGGGGGGAGCGGGGATCGGCAAGTCCGCTCTGGCGGGCGACCTGCTCCGAACCGCAGGGTCATTCGAGGTTAAGACTCTGCTCGGAGCGGCTCTGCCGGTTGCGCAGGCCCCTTATCAGGCGTGGCGCGACGTGATCGCGGAGGTACTCGGCCTCACCAGTGTTCGGTCGCTGGAACGACGCCAGGAGATAGTTCGACAGCGGCTGTCGGAATGGCGCCAGTTCTCGGACTGGGAGCCACTCCTCAACTCAGTCCTCGACTTGCAGTTCCCGGAGACTCCATCGACCCGGGGCATGTCGGGCAGCAGTCGCCGTGCGTCGACCGTGGAATTGCTGGTTGCCCTGTTGGCCGATGCAGCGGCGGACTCCCCGCTTCTCATCGTCCTCGATGACATCCACTGGTTCGATTCGGCGTCGTGGGCGGTGACCCTGGCGGTGGCAAGAAAGGTCAGTCCGCTCCTGATGGTGCTGCTCACCAGGCCAATGCTCAAGCCACCCGAGGCGTTGGAGGAGCTGACCGGGCTTGGCACGTCGGCGCGTTTGGTCCTGGAGCCGATCAGCCAGCAAGACGCACTGGCGATCGCCAGAGAGCGACTGGGCGCCAATGAGCTCTCGCCGGCCGCCGCCAAGGTGATCGTGGAAGCCGCCGAAGGCATCCCCTTCTTCATTGAGGAGCTGGCCTATTCCCTTCGCGACACGGGAGCCCTCGTCGTCGAGGACGGGACGGCCAAGCTGACCCGCCCCTCGGCGGAGCTGGGGGTGCCGCACACACTGGCCAGCGCGGTTTTGGGCCGTATCGACCGTCTCGAGCCACGGCTTCAGCTCACGCTGAAAGTGGCGAGTGTCATCGGAAGGAGCTTCGACACTCGAGTGCTGGAGGCGGTGAATCCCGCTCCCTCGGAGGTCGGCGAGCTCACCGAGGCGCTATCGGAGCTAGTTGGCCTGGGACTGATCGTCGAGTCCTCGCCGGGGTCTTACGACTTCAAGCATGCCCTGATCCGGGAGGCGGCATACGAGCTGATCTCGTTCGATCAACGGAGGCGGATCCATCGAAGTGTCGGCACGTTTCTCGAGACCCTCGAAACCCAGGAACCTCTGCACGCGCTCTTGGCATACCACTGGGAGCAAGCCGGGGATCATCGAAAGGCTCTCGTCTACTTCGAGAGGACGGGGGCCAGTGCTCTTCGCAAGGGGGCCAATCAAGAGGCAATCGAAGCCCACTCGAGGTCGCTGGAGCTCGTGCATCAACATCCTGGAGAGTTTGATGACGTCACCGATCTCCGACGGAGCCAGTGGCATGTCGAGATCGGACAGGCTTACGAAGGGCTGGGCGACTTCGCCAAGGCTGAGACGAGTTTCTATCGAGCTCTGGACCTGGTGAATGTGCACGTCCCGGTGAGGCGGCTGGAGCGAGTGGGACGGCTGATCAAGGAGGCGATTCTGCAACTGGCCCACATCGCCCTGCCAGGAACGATCCGTGTCCCCAAGATCGACGAGGAGAAGAGGCGCCTGGGTCAAGGGGCCCGCGTCTCGGCCCTGCTCGCAGAGATCTATTACTTCAAAGGCGACCTCATTGGCTTCCCCTTGGTCTGCCTGGTGTCGATAAACCTGGGTGAGAAGGGGGGCGAGCCTCTGATGGCCGGGTTGGCCTACAGCAACTTCGGGTATCTGGTCGGCACCCTTCGCCTGCGCAGTCTGGCGCGCCGGTACTTCCAACGAGCTCGCCGCGCCGAGGAGCTCGAGACCAGCCCCGAGGTCGCCGACCTTCCAGGTGTCGTGGAGCTGCAGGAGATGGGCCCTGGCCATCTGATCGCAGTGGCGCTGGCTGAGAGCGTCCTTGCCTTGACATTCGACGAGTGGACCCGGGCCCGCGAGCTCGCCACCGAGGGGCTGGAACGATGCAACCAGCTCGGAGACAAGTACTCCGCCGGCATCGCTCTCGCCGTTCGTGGCTTCGTCAGCTACTCCTCGGGACACCTCGGTGAGGCGCTAGACGATTACACCGCGCTCCTGGCGTCCGCCCGGGCACGGTCGAACCGGGAGCATGAGGGCTGGGCGAGGTCCTTCGTCGTCCCCGTGCTCCTGGCCCGGAACCGGCTGTCCGACGCCCAGTCCATGGCCGACGCAGCCACGGCCATTCTCGATGAGGTCGACCCTCTGACCGTGCCGGTGATCCATGGAACTCGATCCCAGGCCCAGCTCCGAGCCGGGGCCACCAGTGAGGCGAGAGCCAGTGCGGAGCAGGCGCTGGAAGCCATCGACAGCACGCCGATCTTCATCTATCTCGCCGGGTTCGCCGGGTTCCTGAACACGCTGCTGGGGCTCTGGGAAGCCGAGGCTGATCCCACCTCCACCCAGGCCAGGGAGCTGACCGAGCTCACTCGTCGGGGTCTGAGGAAGATGCGCGCATTCGCATTGGTGCTGCCCTTCGCCCGCCCCAAGTACTACCTGTTCAAAGGTCGCGCCGAAGCCCTGGAAGGTCGAGCCTCGAGAGCACGTCGATCACTCCGCAAGGGCCTCGACCTGGCACAGAGAAGCGGGTTCAGATGGGACGAGGGCTTGCTACGCCTCGAGCTGGCCCGCATTCTCCCCTCCGAGAGCCGGAGTGATCATCTGAGTGAAGCTCGAGATCTGTTCCGGGCGGTGGGGAGCCTCCACGACCTCGATCGGATGGAGTCCCTGGGCGCTCAGCGGTGAATCGAGAAGTGGGAGTGGACGATCTTCCAGTCCTTGTCGTGGCGTCTCAGCACCGTGGTCCAGGAGGCCTCTTTGTAGTAACTCCCATCCAGCGTGATGTCGGCGGTCGTAGACCACCATGCCACATCTTCGCTCTGCTGAACCTCTCGAGCCTCCGGGTTGAGGGCACGCTCGACCAGTTCTCCCCCGACCGAGCCGGGCCCGTCGCTTTTCACACGCCGCAACTCGGTGGTCATCCCGTGGCGGGCTTCCTCCTGCCCCTTCCAGTTCTCCAGTTGCTCGCTGCCCAACACATGCACGCCGTCGTCCAGTTGACGGAACAACCCCTCTTCGTCACCGGCCACATAGGCCTGGGCGGCGGCTTTGATGGTCGCATCGGGAGTCTCGGCCATCGGTCTCCTTTCCTATAGGGATCGAAGACTAGACCTCGGGCCCACCCCCAGGCATCCGCACCTCCATTGGTGAACAGCCCCAGTAGCGGACCAGCGCGGCTCGGAGTACCCGTAGCCGGGAAGGGAGATCCAAGCGTGAGTAAATGACGTCGCTGAGCGACGTCATTTACTCACGCTTGGCCTGCCCTCAGCCCGTCGCCTCCGCGGGCCGCGCCGCCCTCTTCCGCTCGTAACCCACCAGCCAGCGGTGGGCCCACACCGCCACTGCCAGGGCGGCCACCGCACCCACTCCGAGCGCATAGCGAGGGCCGAGGTGTTCGCCAATCCATCCGATAATGGGAGCGCCGAGGGGACGGGAGCCGAGGATGGCCGCGGTGCGCAAGGCGATCACCCGGCCCCGCTTCTCCGGCGCCGAGTTGAGCTGGATCACCGAGTTGCCCAAGGTGAAGAAGGCGGTGGCGCTCATCCCCACCCAGAACAGGGCGAGGTACGCCACCCAGATGGTGGGAGCAAGGGCGGTCCCCGCCACCGCACCGCCCAGCCCGTAGGCCAGCCAGATCATGGTCCGCCCCGGCCGGTCGCCCCGCATCGCGGTGTACAGGCCGCCGCACACCGAGCCCAGCCCCATCGCGGCGAACATGATCCCGAAAGTGTCGGCTCCGCCTCCAAAGGTGAAACGGGCCAGCAGGGGCAGCACCACCTCGAACTCGTAGGTCAGCAGCCCGATCATCCCCATCATCACCAAAGGCACGAACAGCACCGGCTCGGAGCGGACGTAGGCCAGCGCCTCACGGAGCTGGCGCCGTCGCCGTGGCTCCGGCTCGGTGCGTTCGATCTCACGGCTCCGCATCAGGAGCAGGGCGGCGATGAAGAACAGGTACGACACCGAGTTGATCAGGAAGCAGATCCCGATTCCCACGGTGACGATGAGTGCCCCGCCGACGGCCGGCCCGATGATGCGGGCGGTGTTCATCAGGACCGAGTTGAGCCCCACCGCGTTGGTGAGCCGGGACCGCCCCACCATCTCCATGACGAAGGCGTGACGGGCCGGGTTGTCGAAGCTGCCCACCGTCCCGTGCACCAGGGCGAGGGCAAACACCATCCACAGCTGCACCACGTCGGTGAGCACCAGCACTCCCAGGGTGGCCGCGGTGACCCCGGCCATGGTCTGGGTGACGTAGAGCACCCGGCGCTTGTCCATCCGGTCGGCGATGAGCCCGCCGAAGGGGGCGAGGACGAGGATGGGGAGGAACTGGAAGGCAGTGACGGCACCCACTGCCGCCCCACTCCCGGTCAGCTCCAGCACCAGCCAGGCCTGGGCGACCCGCTGCATCCAGCTCCCCGAGACCGAGATCACCTGGCCGGTGAAGTAGAGGCGGAAGTTGGGCACGGCGAAGGCGGAGAAGGTGCGGCCCAGCAGCTCCCTTGCGGAGGTCACTCCTCCCCCATCCGGGCCAGGATGGCCACCGCCTCGGCGAGCACCTCTCGCTCCTCGGCGCTGAGTCGCTCGAGCCGCTCAGCGAGATAGGCGGTCCGCTCCCCCCTCCCCTTCTCCAGGACGGCCCGACCTTGCTCGGTCGGCTCCACCAAGGTGCTGCGTCGGTCCTCGGGATTGGGGACCCGCTTGACCAGACCCTTGTCGGCGAGGCGAGCCACGATTCCGCTGATCGACGATCCCGCCACGCCCTCGTTCTCGGCCAGGGCGGTCAGCGTCAACGGGCCCAAGCGGTCTAGGGAGGCGAGCACCGAGAGCTGGGAGGGGGTGAGCCCTCCCAGGGTGCGCTGACGGAGGCGGCGAGCGAGACGACCCACGGCGAGGCGAAGGGATTGGGCCAGATCGACCGACGAGACACTACTTAGCATGGCTAAGCATTCTGGTCGGTTGGGTGCCTTATCGCGACTCGAGCCTCGGCAAGCCAATAAGCTCGAAACCATGAGCGAAAGAGCCACACATCCCGACCTGGTCGCGATCCTGACCCGGACCGCCAAGGCGCATCATGCCGCCACCGGCGGGCCCAACCCGGATTGGCCGTCCTGGTACGCCGAGCATGCCGTCGACGAGATCAACGAACTGCTTGGCGACGAGATGGGTGTCAGCGAACTGGCGGACTGGCTCGAAGCGGCCGATCGACGCTATCGGGCCGAGGAGCCTGAGGAGTCATGGCCGAGGGCCTATGCCACCTGGCTTCTAGGGTCCTGAGTCGTAAGTTCGTGCTGATTTCGCCGAGGCATCGTTGTTCCTGGCAAGGACGCACAACGAAGGCGCACCCGTAGGTGCGTCGAGGCGGAGGACGCAGCCAGGGGCAGCGAGGGCCGGCGAAATTCTGTACATGACTTGCGACTCAGGACCCTAGGAGGAGATAGCTGAGGCGACCGCCTCAGCTGCCCTTGCCGTAGCGCTTGCCGGCGGCGTCGAGAAGCCCGGCGAGCATCCCCTGCAGATCCCAGATGGCCATGCCCTCGGTGACCACGAAGTTGAGGTCGCGGGCGCCGTTCTCGCCGATGTGGTCGTAGATGAGGACCGCCTTCATCACCATGCCGCCATCTGAGAGCTCCCGGGCGAGGTTGGCGACGGCGTCTGTCGGGTTGATCGCCCTGCCGTCGGGTACCTCGGGAACTGCCACGCGGATCGGGATGGTAGGTCGCGGCCTCGCCAGCCCCCGGGATTGTCCCCGACCAAAGGCGACCGGCTACCCGCACGTCATCTACCGAGGCATCTGGCGCGCACGGCTCAGTGCCCGAACGCCTCCTCCAGCCACCAGGAGGCCTGGCTGGTGACCTTGGCATCGATCAGCAAGGGCTTGTCCCGAGGGCCCGCCACCCAACCGGCCACCGGGTCGAGGTCCGATTGGTCGCGGACGGTCAAGGCCTCGAAGCCGAAGCCACGGGCGATGGCGGCGATGTCGGTCGGGGGAAACTCGACGATGTCGAGGTTGTGCCCGTGCGGTCCGAAGTGGTGGACTTCCGCCCCATACGCCTCGTCGTTGTAGACCACCACCACCATCGGCAGGCCGAGACGGACCACTGTCTCCATCTCGGCGATCGACATCAGCCCCCCGCCGTCACCCAATGCCGCCACCGGCAGCCGGTCGGGTTGGGCCAGGGCGGCGCCGATCGCGGTGGCCAGACCGAGCCCGATCGACTGGAAGGCCTGGGTGAAACAGAACCCCCACTCGTCGGGCACCGAGAGGTACATGCTGGGGTAACCCATGAAGTTGCCCGAGTCGATGCTGACGATCCGCTCGGCGGGCAGGAGGTCGTCGAGGGCGATGGTCAGGGTGCGGGCGTCGATCCGCTCTCCGGTGCTGTTGTCCTCGAAAGGGACGTCCCGCCACCGGATCTCATCTTCGATGCGGAGACGGACATCCTCGGAGCGGTACCCATCCGAAGGGCTATCGAGTAGGTCGAGGGCCGCCTCGGCGGTGGCGCGCACATCGCCGACCACGCCCTGCGCCCCCGGGCGATGAGCGCCGATGGCGTCGGGGTCGTCATCCACCTGGATGACCTTGGTCCCCTCCGAAATGAGCTTGCCGTGGCGCATCGTCCACATGTTGAGGGCACATCCCCAGCCCACGATGAGGTCGGCGCCCTTGATCAGCTCGGCGGCCAACGGCGAGGAAAAGCCGCCGGATACGTCGAGATACCAGTCGTTCTCGTTGAACAGCCCCTTGGCCACTGCCGAGGTGGCGAGCAGGGCACCGGTGGACTCGGCCAGATCCTCCAAGGCCTGACGACAGCCCGGGCCACGGGATCCCCGCCCCGCCACGAACACCGGTCGTTGCGCCGACTCCAGAGCTTCTACCAGAAGTTTCAGATCGTCGGCCGAGGGGGTCATGCGGTCGGGACCCTCGACTGGTGCCGGGACCGATAGCTCCTCGACCTCCTCGGCCTGGACATCGAGGGGCAGGTTGAGGAGCACCGTACGTCGCTCCCGTCGTGCCAGGTCGACGGTCGCCGCGGTGTCCGCCACCGCGGTGTCCGCCGAAGTGACCCGTATCGGCACCGCACCCACCGATTCGGCGAGCATCTCCTGGTCGACGTAGAAGTTCGACCGGGGCTGGGTGGCCTCGGCGGCCACCACCACCATCGGGGTGCGACTCTTCGCAGCCTCGGTGATGCCGGTCATGGCGTTGGTCAGCCCGCAGCCCTGATGGACGCTGAGGACGGCCACCTCCCCGCTCATCCGCCCGTAGGCGTCGGCCATGGTGGCGGCGCCGTTCTCGTGGCGGGAGGCGACGAACCGGGCCCCGGCGTCGACCATGGCGTTGGTGACGTGGAAGTTGCCCGAGCCGACCACCCCGAAGACCTGGCGGACCCCCCGCTCGACGAGGGTGCGGCCCACCGCCTCAGCGACGTTCATCAGATCCTTCACCGACCACGACAAATGCGTTCACTCTTCTTGAGCATATTGGGACGACTCAGCATCGTCCTCCTATGCGAACTGGGGGAGCACCTCGTCGGCGAATAGCTCGATCTGTCTCATCCGGTCGGGGTATCGAGGCACCATGAACTGCAGAGCCAGGGTCTCGACCCCGACACCCTCGTATTCCTTGAGGGCTTCGATGAGCTGCTCTGGGGTGCCGGCCAGCTTGCCTGGATGCTGCTCGACCGGATCCTCGGTTACTTGCACCGGCCGGCATGCGCACAGCATCACCTCGCCCCGGGTTCTGCCCATCGTCTCGGCGCGATCTTTCACATCGGCGTGGTAGCGGGACAACTCTTGAGCAGTGATCTCAACGTGATATGGGAACCACGCATCCCCAAACTGAGCCGCTCGGCGACGCGCCGGAGCAGCTTCTCCCCCGATCCAGAGCGGTATGCGGCGTTCGTGCGACTTGGGCTCGAAGGCGATGTCATCGACCTCGTAGAAGGATCCGTCGAACCGGACGTGCTCGTCGCTGAGAAGCTGGCGCCACAACTCGAGCTGCTCGTCGGTGACGGCACCCCGTAGCTCGAAATCTGCACCCAATGCATCGAATTCTTCCCTCATCCAACCAACTCCGACTCCCAGGATGAATCTCCCGTTGGAGAGACGGTCGATCGTCGTCACCACCTTGCCCCAATACAGAGGGTGGCGATAAGGGAGCACGAGGACGCTGACGCCGAGCTCGACACGCTGCGTCTGACCGCTCAGATAGGAGAGGACAGTGAGTGTTTCCAGGAAGGGACGGTCCGGTGGGACGATGAACTCGTCACCCTCGGCATACGGGTAAGGGGTTTCGATCTTCCAGGGGATGATCAGCCGATCGGCGGCCCAGATCGAGTCAAAACCCCACGCCTCCATGGCCGATGCCGACTCGGACAGGGTCTCGGGCCCGGCTGCTCGCCCCGAGATAGGTAGAAAAGCGCCGATCTTCATCCCGACTGCTCCAATCCCATCGCTGTCCCGGACCCTATTCAGTAGGTTTGGTCAGCATCCGGAGCCGGCCGGCGACGAGATGTCTGCCAACCCAGGGTTCCACACGTCGGTGAGCGGGGTCTCGAACCCTGGGTTCATGGACGTAATCAAAGGGAGGACACACCATGCCAGCTACAAGCCCCTCAGAAATACATCGCGAGTTCGAGAGGGCGTTCAATGCCGGGGACCTCGATGCGTTGCTCGCTCTATATGAGCCCGATGCTGCGCTGATCCCGCAGCCCGGGGTTGTGGCGGTGGGTCTCGATGAGATCGGCCCGGCTCTTCAGGGCTTTCTCGACCTCGGAGGCAAGATCAGCCTCGATACCAAACAGGTAGTGACGGTCGCAGACCTGGCCTATCTCACCAACCGGTGGTCCCTCACCGGCACCAACCCCGACGGGACACCCCTCGAAATGGGCGCTGTCACCGCCGAGGTGGCTCGCAGACAAGACGACGGCTCGTGGCTTTATGTGATCGACAACGCAATCGGGGACGCCGCGTCCGCCGACTGATCGGAGGCGGCAGACGTTCAGCGAGGCGCCGTCAGACAAACCGGCTCGCCACCATGAACCCGGAGTTACCTCCAAGGCCGGGACCGGGGTGGGTGGAGGCACCGATGTGATAGACGCCTTTGATCGGCGTCTCGTGATTCTTGGCGCCCGGGAATGGGCGCCAGAGGAAGAACTGGTCGATGGTGCAGGCGCCCGAGTACGGGTCGCCGCCGACGAGATTGACGTTTAGCCCCTCGAGGTCGGCTGGGGTGAGTACTACCCGTCCGACGATGGCGGCTTCGAGGTTGGGGATGTGCGTGGCCAGCCGGGCCTGAATCCGGTCGGCGTAAACCTCGCCGATCTCGGGTGTCCACGCTCCGTCGTTGGGTACCGCGATCTCACTTGCGGCGTCTCCCTTGATCCGTCTTGGCAGCTCCTGAAGCTGGATCCACAGCAGCGATTTGCCCTCAGGGACGCGGCTCGGATCGACCGCCGCTTGCTGGCCCACCACGATCGTGGCGGTCTCTGGGAGCAGCCCACGTTCGGCCTCGTTCACCGCCTTGGACACGCCGTCGAGACCGGGGGTCAGGTGGATCATCGCCGTCGATGCCAGCTCGGGATGCGGCCATTTCGGTGGTGAGTCCAGGGCATAGTGGATCTGCATGTCGGCCCGGCCGTAGCGGTAGCGATCTGCCCGAGCCTTGGTCTCCTCCGGCACCCGGCCTTCGAGGAGTCGCCCGTAGAGCTGGGTCGGGGTGACGTTGCAGATGACGGCGGTCGAGGCGGCGTGTGACGAGCCGTCGCTGGTGCCAACGCCGGTCGCCTTGCCGTCGCGGACGGTGATCGTGCTGACGTCGGCTCCGGTGAGGATCGAGCCGCCGTTCGCCTCGATAACGGTGCGGAAGGCGTCGACGATGACCTGGCTGCCACCGGTGACAACCGGGATGTTGGTCATGCCAATCGCCCCCATGATCACCTTGCCCATGAGGCCCGAGTAGGTGTCGTCCGGCCCCAGACCGGCGTGCAGCACCCATGGGGCGACCAGAGCTCTGGTCAGGTCCGATTCGAAGTCGCGCTCGAGCCAGGTCCGACACGACTCGAGGGAGTTGCCGAAGAACTCGAAGGTGCCCCTGATACCCCGCTTGCGAGACTCGGTGAACAGCAACTTCGCCGTCCTACCCCCCCACAGCGGATTGCCGAGCAGGCCGAACGTGATATCGGCGTTCTCGGAGAAAAAGCCTCCGAGAGCGGATTCATACCGACCGGCTTCACCCTCTGCTATCGCTTCGAGACGCTCTGCCGTGGTGTCGGCGTCCATATGGAGCACGAGGCTTCGTCCATCTTCGGTGAGCACACCTGTGTAGTTGTCCGTAGTCGAGAACTCGAGACCGGCGGCGTGGAGATCAGGGCCAAGCGCCTCGTATGCGGGTGAGGCAACGAACAGCGGATACCACGATGAGAGGAGATCGTGGATGTATCCGGGGAAGAGCTCCTCGGTGCGGATGCACCCGCCGAGCTCAGCGTTGCGCTCGAGGACCACCACGTCCTTTCCCGCCTTGGCGAGAACGGCCGCACAGACCAGCGAGTTGATGCCGCTCCCGACGATGACGAACTCGTTGGTCATGCCCAGCGCTGAGATAGCGTCAAGCGCCTTTCTGTGTCAATTCCCCCGGTTGAAGGCACAAGCTTGGCTACGGATGCCACAGGGCGACCGCATCGTCAACGCTCGTGAGGAAGGTGTGATAGCTTCCCGACCTCGACCCACCATCAGGAGGAGGCTCCACCCAAATGCCGTTCGCGACCCGAATCCCGTGGATGCTCGCTGTCATGGCCCTGGTCGTCGCAGCCTGTGCGGACCAAACCGGCGGAGTCACCACGACAACAGGCGAGCCGGGGACGACTGGCGCAGCGGAGGAAACCACGACCACGGCAGATACAACAGATACGACGACTGCCGAAGACGGAGGTGAGCCGATCATCATCGGCGCTGCGGTCGACCTCACGAGCGACATGTCCTTCTTCGATGCGCCGGCGATCGCGGCCGCCCAGATCCAGGTGGACGCCATCAACGCAGAGGGCGGCGTCTTAGGACGCCAACTCGAGCTACGCGTCATCGACACCGAATTGGATCCCGACCAGACGGCGGCAGCTGCCATCGACCTGATCGAGGGTGGCGCCGCAGTCCTTCTAGTGACGTGCGATGTCGACTTTGCGACGCCAGCCGTCACCGAAGGCATCAATGCCGGCGTGCTCACGCTCGCTACGTGCATCGGCACCGACCAGATGGGCCCGGATCGCTTCGGCGAAGCCGGCAGGCTCGCTTTCAGCCTGGGAAACGTCGCCCAGGATGAGGGCGCGGCCATGGCCGAGTTCGCCTTCGAGGAGGGATGGCGGACCGCGACCATCGTGACCGACAACCTCTTGGTCTACTTCCAAGACGTCACCGCCGCCTTCCGGACCAGGTGGGAGGAACTCGGGGGCGAAGTCGTAGCGGAGGAGAGCTTCACGAGCTTCGACAACACCATCGAGAGCGTCGTGAGCGCGGTCGACGGGGTCGAGGCCGATGTGATCGCCACGTCGTCGGCGTTCCAGGATCTCCCCGCCACCTTCACTCAATCACTCCGAGCGCTCGGCAACGAGACACCCATCATCTGCTCTTGGGCATGTGACGGCAATTTCTGGGTGCCGGAGGGCCTGGACAACTTCTACTACGTGACGTTCGCCTCGGTCTTCGGCGACGATCCCGAGCCCGAGGTCAACGAACTCGCCGAAGCGGTGGCAGAGGCGACCGGCCAGCCACCACTGACCGGTGGATTCGTCACCGGTGCGGCCGCGATCGATGCGATCGCAGCCGCGATCGAAGAGACGGGCGGAACCGAGGGCGCCGATCTGGCTGCAGCCTTCGAGTCGTTCGACGGTCTGCCCACCATCTCAGGACCGATCTCTTACTCGCCAGAGCAGCACACCGTGTTCGGCAGGCCGTATCGCGTGATCGTCATCAACGACGGTGTCAACTCGTTCCTCACGCTGTGGACGGCAACCTCTCCTGCAGAGATTCGATAGTGACGGGCCACTGACACCCCTCTGGAGAGACCATGGAGGAGTCGCATCGGCCCGCAACATCGCTGCGGGCCGATGTCGTTTCACGTTCTTTTGAAGGGGTGGTGGCACTGGCCGACGTCACCCTCGAGCTGGCCAGCCACGAAGTCGTCGGGTTGATCGGCCCGAACGGCGCCGGCAAGTCGACGCTGGTGAACGTGCTGAGCGGCTTCGATCGGCCCGCAAGCGGCCGGGTGCTGCTCGAGGGAAACGAAATCACCGCCTGGCCGCCACATCGCCGAGGACGTGCCGGATTGGCCAGGACGTTCCAACACGCCCGGTCGTATGCCGGACTCTCGGTGAGAGAGAACATCGAAGTGAGCGCGCTCGGCGTGGGAGCCTCGGCGACAGACGCCCGGAGCACCGCCGATCGCCTGCTCGAATTGCTCGATCTCACCGACGTCCAGGACTCCCCGGCGTCGATCCTTCCCCACGGAGCCGAGCGCAAGCTCGGGGTCGCCCGGGCGTTGGCCACAGAGCCCAGGTTCGTGCTCATGGATGAGCCGGCGGCAGGTCTGAACGAGGCCGAGGTCCCCGACTTCGCCGACGTGGTCCGCTCCGTGCGAGACGATCACAACGCAGGCGTGCTGCTGATCGATCACAACATGGCCCTGATCATGGCCGTGTCAGATCGAGTGCACGTACTAGACGAGGGACACACCATCGCCGAGGGCACGGCGCAAGAGGTACGGACCAATGCCGCGGTTGCTTCCGTGTATCTCGGAGCGGCACTGATCGAGGATGAAGACGGTGAGTGAGCCGATCCTGGTACTCGATGATCTGTCGGTCGACTACGGAGGGGTCTCCGCGGTCCGTGGCCTCAACCTCGAGGTCGGGGCAGGGGAGGTTGTGGGTCTGATCGGCCCGAATGGCGCCGGCAAGTCGACGACGCTGCTTTCGATCATGGGGCTCGAGCTGCCGGCCTCCGGTGACATTCGACTCGACGGGTCGTCGATCGTCGGCGTGTCCCCCGACGCCATAGCCCGACGTGGCATTGGCATGGTCCCCGAAGGACGCCGGATATTTCCCGACTTCTCGGTGGCTGAGAACATGCGACTCGGCATGCTCCGCCAGCCTGCCCGAACACACCGCGGTGACCTGGAGTGGGTCGAGCAGCTCTTCCCGGTCGTCTCCGACTTCGGGTCTCGCCAAGCCGGCGCACTGTCCGGGGGCCAGCAACAGCAATTGGCGATCGCGCGGGCTCTGGTCGGCGCGCCACGAGTGCTCCTCCTCGACGAGCCCTCGCTCGGACTCGCCCCGCGAGTGATCGACACGTTGTTCGAGACGCTCGCGGTAGTCAGGGATCGGGGGATCGCCGTTCTCCTGGTGGAGCAGCGCGCCCAGCTCACAGTGAACTTCGCCGACCGCACCCACGTCATACGCAACGGCGAGCTGGTGGCAACCCTCGGCCCGGAAGACGCCGGAGACACCGAGCGGATGGCGCACGCGTACTTCGGTTGATGGATCTCATCCAAAGCCTCATCGACTCGACCGCGCTCGGTGTGCTCTACGCCCTGGTGGCGATGGGAATCGGCCTGATCTTCGGCGTGATGCGTCTGGTCAACTTCGCCCACGGTGAGCTGATCACCGTCGGTGCCTACACGCTGTTCATGACGAGCGGTTACCCAGACGCCGTGAGGGTCGGCGTTGCGCTCGGCGTGGTGCTCTTGGCCGCCCTCCTGATGGAGTTCCTGTATCGCCCGCTGCGGGGCGCGACCGCCGCGACGATGCTCGTGGCGACCTTCGCCGTCAGCTTCATACTGCAGAACGCCCTTCTTTTCGTCTTTGGCCCACAAGGCGCAACGATCGGTTTTCTCCCTGCGCTCAACAGGGCAGTTGAGATCGGCGAACTTCGCATTCGCTGGATCACGATCATCGCTATCGCCCTCGGAGGGGCCATCCTCGGAGCGATGATGTGGTTGCTCGGAAAAACCACCGTGGGCCTTCAGATACGCGCCGCAGCGGCGGACTTCCGGACGGCTCAGATCCTGGGCGTGCGCGCCGGGTTCGTTATCCGGCTCGCCTTCGCGCTCGGCGGTCTCCTCGCCGGGGTGGTGACCCTGGTGCTTGCCGTACAACGGCCCTTGGTCACCCCGACCTACGGTTTCCTCATCCTCGTGCCGGCATTGGTCGGCGTGGTGGTCGGCGGGCTCGGGCGGCTCCTACCGGCGACACTCGGTGGGTTCATCATCGGGTTCGCCACCGTTGCCCTCGGCGACATACTCCCCTCGGGAAGCAGAGTCTTTCTCAACAGTTTGCTGTTCGCCCTGGTCATCGTGGTTCTTCTCGTACGTCCGGACGGGTTGTTCGCACGGCGTACCGGTGTCGCGGAGCGGGTGTGAGCATATTGCGTCGCTGGTGGCCGCTTTTCATAACGTCGCTGCTGATCGTGGCGATCTCGCTTGCATCACAGCTGACGTCAGCTGCCACGCAGAGGCAGATCCGCTCGATCCTGGTGACCGCGGCGATCGTCGTCGCCCTCTATGTGTTTGTCGGCAATTCCGGGGTCATCTCCTTCGGCCACATCAGCTTCGTGGCGGTAGGAGCCTTCGCTGCCGGACTGGCGACCGCCCCGGCCGCCGTGAAGCCGACGACCTTCCCCGACCTGCTCCCGTTCCTGGCCAACCTCGAGATGGGGAATCTTCCATCGCTCATCCTCGCCGCGGCCGCGGGTGGGTTACTTGCCCTTCTCGT
>CAZAHX010000009.1:0-19598 GCA_964485005.1 uncultured Acidimicrobiaceae bacterium
TTGGATGCCGGACCAGCACGAGGTCTATCAGCCGGTCGCCCACGTCGAGGTCACCCTCGACGGCGACGATCCCTACATGACCGTCATCGAGGGCAGGGACCCGAACCTGGTGGCCGAGGAGCCCGCGAACCGGTCCGTCGCCGAGTGGGAGAGCGTCGGTGAGATAGAGGGCGAGAGCTCGAACTGGGTCTGAGCCTGGCGGGAAGACTCGATATCTAACCTGGCCCCATGACCAACGCCAGTCCCGAAGCCCTTCGCGCTCTGGGTGGGTTGAAGTGGACCGGATACGACGCGGACGTTCTCCCCGCCTGGGTTGCCGAGATGGACTTCGGGCTGGCCCCGCCCATCGCCGAGGCTCTTCATGCCGCGATCGACCGTGGCAATACCGGGTATCACTATCCGGCAGCGGAATTGGAAGCGGCCACCGCCGCCACGAGGTTCTGGTCCGACCGCTTCGGGTGGGATGTCGATCCCTCCCGTGTCTTCCCAGTGCCCGACGTGATCGAGGGGATTCGCCGGGCCATCGTGCATCTCACCGAGCCGGGGTCGTCGGTGGTGTTGCATACCCCGGTCTACTTCCCATTCTTCTCCATGGTGGAGAGGGCCGGTCGCAGCATTGCGGAGGTGCCTAGCGCGCGGGACGACGAAGGCCGCTACCGCCTCGACCTGAACGGGATGGAGAAGGCTCTTGCCGCCGGGGCCGGCTCTATCGTCCTCTGCAATCCGTGGAACCCGACCGGGCGCAGCCTTTCCGAGTTGGAGATCGGAGAGGTACTCGAGCTCGCACGGTCCCGCGGCGCCAGGGTGATCACCGACGAGGTTCACGCACCGCTCACCTTGGCAGGCGCAACCCACACCGTGGCGGCACCCCTGGACCCCGAGACGGTGGTGACAGTGACGTCCGCCTCCAAGGCGTGGAACCTTCCCGGGCTCAAGTGTGCCCAGGTGGTGCTGAGCAACGACGACGACCGGGCCGTCTGGGAGGGTTACTTCACCCCGGAAAAGGTGGGAGTGGGGACTTTCGGCCTTATCGCCAATACCGCCGCCTACGAGGAGAGCCGAGACTGGCTCGACGACGTGCTGCTGAGGCTCGAGGCCAACCGCCGGTTGCTAGATGAGATGATCGCCGAGCTCCCCGATGTCGGCTATGCCCCTCCCGAAGCCACCTATCTGGCGTGGCTCCATTTCGGCTCCCTCGGCATGACCGACCCGGCTCAGTTCCTGATGGAAGAAGCCCGGGTAGCCCTCACCTCGGGGCCACCGTTCGGCGAGGGCGGCCAGGGGCACGCCCGTCTCAACTTCGCCACCTCTGCCCCGATACTCACCGAGATCATGGACCGGATCGGGGAGGCGCTGACCCGTTAGGGATCTGGCCCCTCAGGCCTGGGCCGCGTAATCCTCGGGCCGGGACTTGCCTCTCCGCTCGCTGGCCAGCTCCTTGGACAGGTCACCACTCTCCGTGGTCATGTCCTGGAGCTCGGCGAGCCGGGCCTGCAATTCGATCTCCTCATCGTGTAGATCGGCCTTCGTCGCCAGGTCGTCGTCTGCGACCTGGGCGCGCTGCTTTCCGATCTCTTTGAGTCTGCTGCGTGTCTTGACGATCGCCAGCGATATCGCCTCTGCATCCATCTCTGCCTCCTTAAAGCGACAGATTGTTGTCCGGACCACCTCCATCTACCCCTTCATCCCCGGTGGCAAACCGCGGTGTCCCTCGCCGAGGCGACGCTGCAGACGTGTCTAACAATTGCCGGGCAACCACACTGTCGGCGATGAGCCTGGTGGGAGCACTCAGAGAATTGTCGGCACTACTCGGTCAGCGGGTCGATTTGGCGCCCTCCCATGAACGCGCCGAGCAGGCCGGGCGGCTGCGCGTCCATGTCGAGGAGCTCCTGCTCCCCCGCGCAGTCGACTTAGACGCCCCACTGGTGGTGGTGTTGCTCGGCTCGACCGGCAGCGGCAAGTCGAGTCTGCTCAACGCCATCGCCGGTCGTCGGGTCAGCCCGTCGGGGGTGCTGCGTCCCACCACCCGGGTGGCCGTTGCCCTGGTTCATCCCGATGACGCCAAACGAGAGCTGCTTGCCGGTCTCCGACAAGAAGCCGAGATCGAGGTCGAGACCGCCGCCGTCGCCGATGCCGGCCTGGTCATCATCGACGCCCCCGACTTCGACAGTGTCGAAGCCGACAACAGGGCCATGGCCCACCGCCTGCTGGAGGCCGCGGACCTGCTCGTGTTCGTCACGACAGCAACCCGCTATGCCGACGAGGTCCCCTGGAGACTCCTGAACAGGGCGAAGGAGCGGGGGGTGCCCATGCTCACGGTGATCAACCGGCTCCCCGTGGATCCGGCCGACCGCGTGGCCGTGGTGGAGGACTACGGCAGGATGCTCACCGAGGGGGGGCTTGTCGAAGCCGGAGTCTTCGGTCCTCTATCCGTGATCGAGGTGGGCGAAGGGGCGGTCGATCCGAGAGTCGACGGACTGGACCGGGATGCGATCGGCACCTTGCTAGCTGCGTTCCGCCGGTTGCACGAGGACGGCGAGACGCGACGCGAGGTTGCGAGGAGGGGCCTCGCCGCCGCTCTGACCGGCCTGCCCGCAGCGGTGGGTGCCATCGCGGGGCAGATGGAGGAGGAAGCCGCCGTCGCCGCCGACCTCATCGACAATGCCGAGGACTCCTATCGGAGGCAACAGATCGCCGTGCTGGGGCACATCGACCGGGGAACGTTCCTTCGTACGGAGATCCTCAAGCAATGGCAGGACTTCGTCGGCACCAACCAGGTGGTGAGAATCATCTCAGAGGGGATAGGCAGGGTTGCTTCCACGCTGCGCTCTTTGCTCAACCCCGGGCCCCCGGCCCCGGCCACCGAGGTGAGGGCGGCGGCCTTCGAGGACCTCGTCGCCTTGGTGGTGTCTCACGCCGACAGCGCCGCCTCCTCCACAGCGTCCCACTGGGCGGACCGCCCCCATGGGTCGGACGCCGTCGCCAAAGAACCCGGTCTTTGGGGGTGTTCCCCGCACCTTGCCGACCAGGTAGAGGATGACCTGGAGCGCTGGGCGGCCTCCATCTCCCGGGAGGTTCGAACCCTCGGTGAGCAGAGGAGGGGCTGGGCCAAGGCTGCCAGCCTCGGGGTCAATGCCCTCGGGACCAGCGCCATCCTCGCCGTGTTCGCCAGCACGGGTGGTCTCACCGGGGCCGAGGCGGGCATTGCCGCGGTCACTGCGCTGGTGAACCAGGCGCTCCTCGAAGCCCTCTTCGGCGAGGCGAATGTCGCCGACATGATCGAGCGGGCCCGCAACCGACTCGACGGGCTCATCGGCGAGGCGATGTCGAGGGACCGAGCTCGCTTCGAGAAGGCTCTCGGAATCGACCCCGCCCAGGTCGGGCGGGCCGGGAAGATGCGGGCCCTGGCGGCGGAAGTGGCGGAGGGCCCGTCATGAGCCTCGATGCGGCGCTCGACGCCTTGCGCGAGTCCATCGGGCACGCCAGGGCTCTCGGTCTCGACGCCACAGCCGATCGGGCCCACACGGTGCTGGAGACCGCGGAGGCGCGACGGGGCTTTCTGGGGAGCACTTATGTGCTGGCGCTCGTGGGGGGTACCGGCGTCGGCAAGTCGTCTCTGCTCAACACGCTCGCCGGTCGGCCGGTGAGCCCGGTCTCGGCAATCAGACCGACCACGGACCAGCCCCTGGCCTGGGTGGCCGCATCGAGGAGTCGGGAGGTTGGTCCGCTCCTCGAATGGATGGGGGTATCGGAGGTCAGCACCCACGCCGACGATGACCTCGAGCAGGTGGCAATTCTGGACATGCCCGACTTGGACAGCGTCGCTCTCGAGCACCGCCATACGGTGGACCGGCTGCTCCCCAAGGTCGACGCCGTCCTTTGGGTGCTCGATCCCGAGAAGTACGACGACGAGCGTCTTCACTCCTATCTGCGCCGACTTGGGGCCCGGGCCGAGGGTGTCGAGTTCGCCCTGAACAAGATCGATCGACTCGAGCCCGCAGATCAGAGGGCGGTCGTCGGCGACCTGGTGCGAAGGCTCACCGACGACGGCATCGTCGACGCGGTCATCTATCCGGTGTCGGCTCTGACCGGGGCCGGCACGGCGGCCCTCAGAGAGAACCTCGAGTCCGAGGCCGACGCCAAGGCTGTGGTGGTGGACAAGCTGGTCACCGACGTCCTCTCCTCCATGGACCGCCTCGCCGAGGAGGCCGGAGTGGCGGACGGCTACGAGCCGCTGCTCGAGGAGGCGACCCGAGAGGAGTTCATCGCTCGGTCCGTGGCTGCGGCCCTCGACGTCATCGACCCCCCCGGCGTCGCCCGGCAGCTTCGCGCCTCCCTGACGTCGAGAGCGAGCATCAGGGCGGGCTCGGTGCTCAGTCGGCTGGTGTGGCTGGTCCGCTGGGTCACCGGCCACCGCCGGCGTCATGCCGACCCGGTCCGCTATTTGCTCACCTGGCGGAAGAGAGGAGCGTTGGGTCGGGTGGTCAATCCGATACGCCAGGCCATCCTCGAGGCGATCCGGGCCCTTCCTGCTGCCTCTCGCCCTTCGCTCGGCATCTCCACGGGTGGCGAGAACATGGAGGACGAGATCGAAGGGGCCCTAGACCGCGCCGTTGACGAGTCGGCAGAGGCGGTGCCCGATCGGGGCTCTTGGGTGTGGAGCAGTCTCGCCGTCCTTCAACTGGTGGCCACGGCAGGATTCGTCTTCGCCGTTGCCTGGTACCTGACCCTGGTCCTCGGTCCGGGCGATCTCGCCGTTGGCACCGTCGATGTGCCCTATCTCGGTCCGGTGCCCATGCCTCTTGCCCTACTCGCCGCTTCTCTGCTCGCCAGTTTTCTCGTCGCCGGGCTGGCCAGGGCTCACGCCTTCTGGCTCGGGGCGAGGGAGGCACGCCGATTGCGTGCCCGGATCAGCGAGGCAGTCAATGCAGCAGTGGTGCGCTCCGGCTTCGGCCGTCTCGACGAGGTGGAGCGCTCCCGCAGGGCGATCGCCGAGCTGCGGGCGAGCGCCACCTTGCGCTGAGGCGGGAGGAAGATCCGGTGAACCATCCTGGATTGCGGGGCGTCATGTACAGCGTGGAAGTCCGGAAGCATCCCGTCATTGGCGGGGAGCGCTGACGCGTGTGGACCAAGATGGCACCGATCCCTCAGGGAGCGACAGCTTGGATCGACCCGACGCCGCCGATGTCGTGGCGGCGGCCGCTGGAGACATCGCCGCCTTCGAGCGGCTGGTCGTCGCGATCCAGGGCCCGGTGTGGCGCTATCTGGTGTACCTGGTCGGGGACCGAGGCCTCGCCGAGGACCTCGCCCAGGAGGTGCTCATCCGCGTCTACCGCAAGCTGGGCACACTGCGCAATCCCGATGGATTCAGGTCCTGGGTCCTGGTTGTGGCCCGTAACGCCGCCTATGACGCCGGAAGGGCCAAGAAGCGCCGCCCCCTCGAGCTCGTCCCCGACCCCGACGCCGACCTCGTGCGCGTTCAGGGCGACCCTCACGTGGGCACCGAGGTCCGCGACGCCCTCGATCGCCTCGAGCCCGATCTGCGGGAGGCGCTTGTGCTGGTGGGCATGATTGGCCTGACATACCGGGAGGCGGGGGAGACCATCGGCGTGCCCGAGGGCACGGTCAAGAGCAGGGTGTTTCGCGCCCGCCAAGCCCTTATCGAGATGCTGGGGGTGGACGATGGCCGCTGATCGGATCTGTGACGAGGCGCGAGCCGAGCTCTCCACGGTCCACGACGAAGGCGGGCCCCTCACCGAGCAGACAGCCCGTCACGTCGCGGGTTGCCCGGGGTGCTCCGACTTCGCGGCGGGACTGGGTGAGCTCGATCAGCTCCTGGCGAGGGGGCACTTCGAGAAGGCTCCCGACCTGTCCCCGGCAGTGATGAGTCGAATCGCCCCGAGGCGGGGGTGGTGGGCGGTCGCAGTCGCCGCGGCCGTGGGAATCCTGACCGGCGCTCTCATCGGCGGCATAGGCACCAGCCTGGAGAGGGTGCGGGCGGGCGACCTCGGGGATCTCTTCTACTCGGCCGGCCCTTCCCTCGATGCCCTCGGTGCCGAGATGCTGATCGTGGAGCGGGGATGGCATCCTGACGTGCCCGAGAGGGTGTATGTGGGTTCTCTCGCCTACACCGCCCCTGAGGACCTGGAGATCAGCCTGATCGATACCACCCGCTACCCCGGTCCGGAGTGGGAGCCGAACGACGTTCTCCTCCAGGTAGCCGATGGTGACTATCTGTTGGTGGCCTCGTCTCGCTGCCCCATTGCCGCCCTTCCCGGCTGTTTGGAGCCCCCGGTCGCCACGGCGGTCACGGGACGGCGACCATTCGCCGAAGGTGTGCCGGCGGCGCAGGAGGTTGTGGGGCCGGGTCGAATCCTCACCCGGTGGGGCGGTGTGGAGGTTTTGGCCGCGCCCTTGCTCGAGGGACGACCCACGATTCAGATCGAGACCACGGTCGCCGGCAGCGACCTGGTGAGGGTTCTCACCGACCGGGGCGCCTGGCGGGAGTTCCATCCCACCGATCGAGTGCTCATGTGGCTGGATGAGGAGACTCTGGTCCCGGTGCGTACCGAGGTCTTCGCCACCCGCTCTCCCGAGAGAGACCTTTGGGAGTTGCGACGGGGGTATCGGGACGATGGGGAAGACCCGATCCTCATCATCGAAGTCGACCTCTCCAGTGCCGAGCCGCAGGTCAGCCCGGACCTCCCGCGGGATGCGGTCGATGCCGGGTTTGTCGACGGTGCGGTAGAAATCCCCGAGCCGGTCCTGGATGCCGGGCTCACCGCCTATCGGTCGGGACGGTGGCTCCTCCCCGATGGCGCCGAGGTCGAGCTGGCCTCGTGGAGCGACGGAAGGTCGTGGCTTCGCGTCGAGGCAACCGAGGGCTGGGACGAGCCTCGGCTGTTCGGCATGGCGGGGCCGTTCTCCGAACCGGTCGATCTCGGCGGCGGGTCGGTTGGCTTTCTGAGCCCCGACGGCTCTTCCCTCGCGGTGCACGGCGAGGAGATCGACGTGCTGCTCACCGGCACTCTTCCCGTGGAGCGGCTGGTCGAGGCGGCGGCCTCATTGCCCGTCCATGGTCTGGAGATCCCGCCCGATTGGGACCAGGCCGCGGTGGTGCAGGCATCCGAGCTCCCCGGGGAGATCCTCGTTCCCCGAGCCGAAGGCTGGTCGGCCTTGGGCTTTCAGGACGGCGACGGGGTGACCCTCCTTCTCACCGGTGCGGGGAGGAGAGCGGTCCAGGTGACCCAGCGTCCCGGCGATCGTCTCGACCCGCCGGGCGGGCCCGACTTCTTCGCAGTCGAGCTTGACGGGACAACGGCCCGGTTCGACGCCTCGGCACAGGTGTTGGAGTGGGTGGAGAACGGTGTGGTGGTCACGATGCAGAGCGAGACGGTCGGCCTCGCCGACCTGATCGCGCTGGCCGCATCCATGAGCCGATGAGACGGATAGCTGAGCTGGCGGCATTGGTGGGCGGAATTCTGCTCGGGTATGCGCTGGCCGCGGCGGTAGCCGTGCCTGCCGGCATCGGCCCCTCGGGCACACCCGGTCCCGGCCCGGGAGCTGATCGCTCCCCTCCGACCGGGGTGACCACCACGACCTCGCCGGGGAGCACTTCCACCACTGAGCCCAGGGCGCTGACCTATCTGGTCTGGGCCACCGGCGGGCTGCCGCCCGGCCTGGGTGAGTCCCTGTCGCAGCTGTTCGACCAGGTGTCGATCGTCAGGGGTGATCCCGTCGAGCTCCAGCTGGGACAGGGCGAGGTCGTTCCGCTCGACGCCCTGGCTCTGGACCCGGCTTCCCACGCCCCCTTCGACCCCTTGGGCACGCTGTCGGCCCTGGAGACCGGGACCGTGGTGCTGGGGGAGACATCGGCCGGAGTTCGTGGTGCGGGTGTGGGGGACAGGCTGACCGTCGACGGGGTCACCTACCAGGTGGCCGCGGTGGTCCATGACGACGTCGTGTCCGCCGCCGAGATCGTGTTCTCCGCGGCCGATGAGTCCGCGCCGGCGGTCACCGATCGATTCGCACTGATCTCCTCGGACCTGAGTCGGCCGGACTTCGAGGAGCGGGTCCGCGTCCTCTATGACGGGCCGGCCCCGCTCCGCATCCGTGCCGCAGGCGAGACCCCTTGGCTTCGTCACGGTGACGCCGTCCTGCCCCAGGTCTTCATCAAACAAGCCCTGGGCGAGTTCTCCTACAGCGGCCGCGCCGGTGCGAACTTCAGCCAGGATCGCCAGTGGGTGGAAGCGAACATCGTGAGGGTGGAGGTTCCCCTTCTCGGATCGGTTCGATGCCATCGGCTGGTAGCCGAGATGCTGGTCGGGGCGATGACCCAACTGGTCGAGGAGGGTCTGGGGCACTTGATCGAGCCCGGAGGCTTTGCCGGGTGCTGGAGCCCGCGATACATCCGGGCTGCCACCGGCAAGTCGGCGGGAGTGTCCCGTCACGCCTGGGGCGCGGCCGTGGACCTCAACGCCGCCACCAACCCTGTCGGATCCACGGGAACCCAGGATCCACGTCTTGTCGAGATCATGGCCGCGTGGGGCTTCAGCTGGGGCGGGCAGTGGCTCGTTCCCGACCCGATGCACTTCGAATATGGGATCGACCCCGGCTGAACCCCGCCAACTGGAGGCTGTCAGCGGACGTAACCGCCGGCGGCCTGAACCCACCTCGAGAAGGTCTCCTCGCCGGGAACCGTCGCTACTAGGCCTCTCTCCTCGTTGAGGGCAACGGCCTGCTTGCGCATCTCGGCGGGGTCGGCGCCCGTCAGGGACTGGAAGGTCCCGATCCCGATGGCATGGAGTAGTGAGAGGTACTCCTCCCCGATTCCGTCGATCGCGGTTAGGTCGGTCTTCGCCACCCAAGCTTCGAGCTGTCCCACGCCGATCCCGGTCTGCTCGGAGAGACGCAGCCTCGTTTCCTCGTTCCGGGCCTGATCGAGTAGTGCCCGGATCGAGAAAACGCCTGCCTTGGCCAGCCGGTCCGCGAAGGCAGGCCCGACTCCTTCGATCTCGGAGACTGGGAGCACCGGGTGCGACAGCGAGCTGGCGACGCCTCGCCCGATGGTCCGAACGCTGCCGGTCCTCTCTTCTAGGCCCCGCTCCAGCCGCTCTTTGCCCTCGCGGAGCTGACTCCCGAGACCGTCGAGCAGCTTCTCTCCTTCTTCCACCCACTCGTCGAACGCCTGGCGGGCATCGTCGGAGAGCCGGTCCCTGATGTCGTCGATCGTCTCTCGTGTGCCCTCCCAGCGATCCTTCAGCATCCCGATCAGAGAGGCAGGGATCCCCACCGCCACGTACGCGGACTTCTCGAGTGTCTTCCTTGTCCTGATGAGTGTGTCTCGAGCCATTGAATGCTCACTCCTTCCTCACCTGGCACCTACCCGTAGGCCTCCACCGGGCAAACACACTAGAGGACGGCCCGAGTCAGACCGGGGTGGTCTGTCGGGTCCGGTACCAGGCCACCAAGCCGACCCCTGCCGAGGCCGCAGCCATCACTGCGGCGCCGGTCACCGAGAGACGGGCGAACTGGGTTGCTCCGAGGGCTATCCCGCCCAGGATCGGTCCGAACACCCGTCCCAGGGCCATCATCGCCTGGGCGTCGCCGATCCGCTCACTGGGAGTGAGGGACCGTTCGGCGAGCAGCGTGAACACGGCGGGGATGGCCATCCAGAAGGCGAAGCCCCAGGCCGCCATGACGATGAAGAACAAGGACGGGGAGGAAATCGTGCCCAGAGCCAACGCCGAAAGCGCGGTGACGCCCATCCACAGCCCGACCCGACGCGGGGAGGCCCTCAACCTGGTGGCTGCCACACCGGTGAGGGCGTTGAGGCTGAGCCCCCAGGAAACGGAGAGCGGCGTCAAGCCGTGAACCTCCACGCCGATCGCCGCCGAGAAGATGAAAACGGCTGAGCCGCCCGTGGTGGTTAGGAGAAGGGCGATGAGAAGCAATCGGTTGGACCGTGAGCCGCTTACGCGTCTCCCGACGCGGGGCAGCTCGCCGAAGTCGACCGGGAGCAGGAAGGCGGCGATGGCGAAGAGACCCATCGCCGAGAAGACCAGCCGATAGCCTCCGACGCCGATCAACCAGCCCCAGAGTGGGGAGGCCACGACTGCAGTGATGGGTGCGACTGCCGCCACCTCGAAGATACCGGTGCGGAATCTGGTGGCCTCCGCCCACGCGACCCAGGTGAGCAGGCCCAGGCCGAGCCCGGAGAGCACCCGAGTGGCAACGAGGACGATGAAGTCGGTGGTCATGGCCGAGGCGAAACAGGCCGCGGCCACCACAGCCAGGCCCATGAAGTGGAATCCCCGGCTGGGACGGAACAGACGCCCGGCGAGAAAGGCCGCAGCTGCGAAGCTGGCGACCTGGCCGGTGCTGAGCAGCCCGGTGACGCCGATCGGTACCTCGAGGCGGCTGGAGACGTCGGGTAGAAGAAAAGGAGTGCCCGCGAACACGGCGGCCACCACTGCAGCCCCCCCGAGCAAGCCGGGCGAGGCGTCGGGGCGAACGGCCTGGACCAGTCGAGCCGGGAGCGTCATGTCGGGAGTATGGCGCCGGTGGCGGAGTCCCTCTGGGAGCGAGATTCAGACCCGGAGGCGATGCTCCCCTGGCCGGGCAGGTATCGAAGAGGCGGCATCATCGCCCTGGTGATCGGATTCGGTCTGTCATATCTGTGGGCCTTTTTGCCATTCAGCCAGGAACTCCCTCGGTACACCGGACCGACGACGGTGGTTGGGAGGCGGGCCGTGAGTTGCCTCGACCCGGTCTCGCCGGCGGGTCCGCACCTCCACTCGTCCACATCGACCCATCTCGGAATTGATCGAGAAGTTGCCCGGAGGAAAGGCTCGCAGCGACCGTCTATAGGGTGGCCAGGGCCGCGTTGGGCAACGCCTCCCCGTATGCGCCACGTAAGACCAGCTTGTGCTCCAGGGACTCGATCACCGCTCCCGCGAAGTCGGCTTCCTCTAGGTGCCCGGCGCTGCCCAGGCCACCCGGACTGAACACGTTCACCTCCATGAGCTTGTCGCCGACGATGTCCAACCCCACCAGGAACATGCCGTCTTGTATCAGCTTCGGCTTCACCATCTCCACCAGACGGAGCATCTCCGCGGTGATCTTCACGGACTTGGCCTTTCCCCCGGCGTGCATGTTGGAGCGAACGTCGTCCTCGTCGTTCACCCGGCGAAAGGCGGCGTATTGATCGCCCACCTTGAGCGGCTCGCCGTTCATGACGAACATCCTGACGTCGCCTTTCTCGGCAGCCTTGAGATACTCCTGGGCCACCACATAGCCGTCACGGACGATGGTCTCGATTATCTGGTTGACGTTCTGCTTGCCCCCCTTGTCGACGAGGAACACCCCCTGTCCTCCCGAGCCCTGCAGCGGCTTGAGCACGGCGCGGTCTCCGATCTCGGAGATGAAGTCCTTGATGTCGGAAGGGTCCCGGGAGATCATGGTGCGCGGGCGGACCTCCTCGGGGAAGTGCTGGAAGTAGGTCTTGTTGACGGCGTCGGCGAGATGAACCGGGTCGTTGACCACCAGAGGCCCCCCGGACGCCGCCAATTGGCCGAACAGGATGCCCGAGGTCTGGGCCCAAGGACGGTCCTGGGCGTCGTCGGCAGGGTCGTTGCGCAGCATCAGCACGTCGAGCTCGTCGACTACGACCCGCTCGCTCTTTCCCTTCGAGTCGCCCTGCAGGTCTTCGAGAAACGTCTCCAGGGAACGGTAGGACTTCGACCCCGGGCCCTTGGCATGAGCCACCACCTGGCCATCGGGGTCTTGGGCGAGCTCGCCCACCCCCATGACCCAGACCTCATGGTCCCGGTTCGAGGCGGACATCGCCAAACGTGTGGTCGTGTATTGGGCCTTCTCCGTGGCCACATCGTTCACCACGAACCCGATCTTCATGCCGCCACTCCTGCCATCTCGAGAAGGCCTCGTCCCTGCCTGATCTCGGCGAGAGTGCCCTCCGTGCTCTTGTAAGAGAGGAACCTCGGTGTCAGCGGGGGTTCGAGGAGGACCTTTCTCTCCCTCAGCTCGGCCACCAAGGGTATCGAGTCGAAGGAGATCTTCCCCACGAAAAGCGGCTCGAGCTCGCCACCGCTGCTCAGATGGTCGAGCAACCGGGCCAGGCCGCGCAGATAGATCGCATCCTTGGTCATCCCCCCCGACCGGTAGGCTCTCATCGTCGTGGTGAAGGCGGTTCGCCGGCCACAGCCGAACTCGGTGAGCCGTTCGTAGGTCTCCCGGAAACCCGCCCCCTCGCCACGCAGATGCGCGGCGACCACCCGGTAGGCGAGGACCCGCAGTCGGGCAGGTCGCAAGCCACCGCTGAGATGCTCGGCAAGGACTCCGAGCGCCTCCTGCAGCTCGTCGTATCCGGCCAATCCCAGACCGAGCATTTGCAGCGGCTGTGCTCTCCCGTTCTCGAACGTGAGGATGTGGGTGCCCACCTCGTGCTGGAGGAGTTGGTCGATCCGGCTCTCCGCCACCCGGGTGTCGCGACCGATGTGGAGAACTCCTGTCTCCACCATGACCCCGGGGCGTGAGTCGCTGACCCGAACCGAGGCCTTCATCTCCGGATAGAAGCTCCGGTAGTGGTCCAGCTCACGAGTGGCGGTCCGGGCGAACTCCTCGGCGCCGATGGTCGGCCCTCTCTTGTCTCTCTGCGACTCCGCCGCCAGGATCCTGTTGGCGAGGTCGAGTGTCGCCTCGTCGACGTGGCCAAACATCTCCACCGACACCAGGAAGAACCTCTCGGTGTCCCGGGTCCGGAACATCTCGAGACGCAGATGGAGCTCGTTCACCAGTCTCTCCACCATCGTCGATATCGAGGAGTCATCGGCGTGCTCGGGGCGGATGCTGTCGAGACGCTCCTGCAAGGCGTCGACGTCGGGAAGTGCCCGGTACTCGAATCGCGGCTCTTCTCCGTTGAAGAACGCCTCCCTCGCCTCGGTGACATTGACTGGGGTGATCATGCTCAGCAGCGGTGTCAGCCCGCACAGCTCGGAGAGGGCACGGTCGAGGGCGAGATCGCCCTCACTTACCGGCACTCGAGCTCCAGGCGGTTACTACCGGCTCGACCGTGGCGAGCAGGGCATCGGCGAGCTCGCGGTGCTTGTCCTCATAGAGCTCTCCGCTCCACTCGTCCATGAACACCTTCTTGAGCTCTATGGCCAGGGCGCATCCCACCCCGCCGTAATGCTCGTGGACGAACTCGGCCATTGCCCTGCCTTTGAACCTGATGTTCTCCCGGGCGTCGATCGACTCCCCGTCGAGCTGGTGCCGGCTCATGGTGTCGAGGAAGGCGTCCGCCACCGGACGCCACTTCCCGGGCATCGACCCCGTCCCCAGATTGACCACCGGATTGCCCAGCTCGTCTTCTGGCGGCTCATCGGGGCCCTGGCGACGGTGGTTGTAGGAGTGGATGTCGTAGAGGACGAATCCGCCATGGTCCTCTGTCATCTGGTCGAGTGTCATGGCCAGGTTGGAGTAGAAGGCGTCGTAGAGCTGGAGGGACTCATGCACCATCTCGTCATCCGGCGGATACTCCCACAGGTCGAGATCCCAGGCGTCTTCCGGCGTCAGATAGACGGCGTTGTCCCGCTCCCGGTTGAGGTCAACCTCGAAACGCGAGCGCTGGACGACCACGCTGAGATCGAACCGCTCGGCGATGGCACCCGTGTGAGGATCCTCCTCGCCGCGCCGGGTCCGATCGTCGAGGGCCATGATCCGCTCCACCGCAGGGCGTAGCTCGTGACCTTGGTGTACGGCAGTGGCTACGACGCGCGAATCCGCATGGTGGGTGAAGGTGGCGAACATCCACCCGGCAAATTACCCATACCCCGGGTTGGACAAACCCGAGGCAGCGGGGGGTCGGTTAGCGGCGGCCTCCGCCCCGGTCGCTGCGGGGCTTGGCCTCGTTCACGGTGAGGCTGCGGCCTTCCAGGTCGGAGCCGTCTAGCTCCTCGATCGCCTTCCGGGCGGCATCGTCGGGAAGTTCGACGAAGCCGAAGCCGCGAGAACGGCCCGTGTCGCGGTCCAGGATGACCTGGGCGGACGACACCTCCCCGTACTCGCTGAATAACTCCTCCAACTGCTGGGAGTCGTAGGAGAAGGGGAGATTTCCGACATAGATGTTCACGTATGTGCTCCTCGAGCGCTCGGAGGCTGGAACGGTCACTGGTTGCGGTCTGGTACACGCGGCCTCCAAGACGGAGCACCAGCCCGGGCTCAACCGGCGACCAAATTAGCGCAATCGAGCCGATCATGCCTAGTCAAGAGAGAAATGGGGCTTGGCGAGCAGACGAGGCCCGATGACGACCTCGTCTGCTCGCCCTCTTGCTCTCAGGGATTGAGGGTCACCGGGTACTCACGAATGTCGATCCGGGAGCCGTCTTCGGCGGAGTGGGCCCACACGATGAGCGCCCCGCGCTGACGTGCGTCGACCTCGTAGTCGATCGTGAAGTCGAAGGTGCCCCATCCCATGCCGTTGCTGGTCATGGCCACACCTTCCTCGATGATCAGGCCGTCAGCGTCGGTGAGGGCATATTGGAAGGTGGCCTCGAAGACGGCGGCGAATCCGGTCACCCGCAGCGGGTCGGGCGCTAAGCCCCCGTAGATGGGGCTCTCCGTCGAGATGGCGGCTGCGAAGTCGAGGTAGTCGCCCCTGGTCACCGCACCATCGACCAGACCGCCGTCGGAGGTCGGTGTCTTCACCTCTGTCCCTTCCTGGAGGAAGCGAACCCGCTCCACCGAGTCGAACCTGGTCAAGGTGAACACCACCTGTGCCACCCGGGCGGCTACTGCCGCCGAGTCGTCTTCGATCTCGAACTCGGAGGAGAGATCGACCTGGGCGGTCCCCTTCTCGATGGTCAGGCCCAGCAGTTCCACCCCGGCGGGGATGGCGCTGGAGAGGGCCGGGACGCCTTCCCGCTCTTGCTGGGTCGGCCCGGCGAGGAGCTGCTCCATGGCTCGCCTCGCCACTGCCAGGCTGGAGGGGACTTCCCCGGAGACCGGCACGAGGAAGGGGCCGGTACGGTTGTGGCGGCCCGCCTCGTCGACGAAGAAGTAAGGGGCGACTTGCATCGTCGCCGGTTGGGTGGGGGCCGAAGAGACGGTGGTCGCTGCGGGCGAGCCCGAGGTGGTGCTCGGCGCGGCTCCTGCCGCCCCGGCGGCGGGCGGCGAGGTCTCCTGGGTGGTCGAGGGCGCCACCACGGACCCAGCGGTGGTTGTTGGCCCCGCCTGGCCGATGTCCGGGCTGTCATTACTGAGGCCGGCCGCTTGACCGAGCCCGCAGGCCGGCACCAGCAGGGCCAGGATCAGGGCCGGGGCGATGCGCTTCATCGGTGTTCCTTTCTCGGCGCCCACCACGATGATGGGACGACTTTGAGACGTGACCGGGGTGCTTGCCGGGTGACACCGGAATCGGCACCGACCTCGACTGATCCGTTTCCCCTATGGTTGAAAGGGAGCCGCGAGAAAAGGAGTCCGCGTTGGCCGAAGAGAGTCAGATAGGGAAAGTACGAAGTGGCATAAGGGATGTCCTCAAGGGGACGGGAGAGGTGGTATCAGGCACCACCAGTGTGGTCAAGGATGTGGCCACCAACGCGTTGAAGGACACCGCCGACGTGGCAGGTTCGGTGGCGGGCACCGCTTCGAGCGTCGTCACTGGTGCGCTGGGCGCGGTGGAAGAGGTGGGGACCGGCCTGGTGAAGACGGTGAAGGGGGTGGTTGTCGGGGTCTTGCAGGGAGTCGGCGAAATCGCATCGGTCACCGTCGGGGTCATCTCCGACACGGTCCGCGCCGCATTCCGGGGGACCCAGGAGATAGGTGAGGACGCAGCCAAGACCGCCGGAGCCGTCGCCGAAGGCGTGATCAGCACGGTCAAGGGAACGGGCGTCGGCATGGCCGATGCGGCAACCGCCCTGGGCCGTTCTGCGCTGGGCGGGGCCAAGGAGATCTCCGGGGATGTCATGGCCGTCGCCTCGAGCACCGTGTCCGGCGCTGCCACAGGGGCAGCAGAGGCCGGTGGCGATGTCCTCGCTGCCATCAAAGGCACCGCCAAAGGAGTCATCCAGGGTGCCGGGGATATCGGAGCCGATATCTCCGATGCCACCAGCGCCACACTGAGCGGGGCCGTGGAGGGCGCCCAGAAGGTGGGGGTGACCGTCGAGGACGCGGTATCGGCCGCGGCCCAAGGTGCCCTCGAGGCTGCAGAGGGCATCGGTGAGAAGGCTGTTCACGCCGTCCGCGATGTTGCCGCCAGCGGCGTCGGCGGGGTCAAGGCCGTCCTCAAGGGAGAGAAAGAAACCTAAAATCTGGCCGTTCTGTGTCGATTCGCGGGGCCTATAGCCGTATTTTTCGACACAGAACGGTCTAATAACCCCCTGGGGCGGCCGACCCAAAACGCCAAACCCGCCTCATGGGACCGCTTCCGGCATACGATGAATAGCCGGGATGTTGAACCACGGGCTCCTCTATCTGGAGCACCTCAGCGATCGGGACCTCGAGCTGATGGCCGACGCCGCCGCCACCGGAGAGCTGGTGCGGGCCGACCTTCGGGACCACCCCGAGACCCTCGATGAGCTGCTGGGGGTCCCCGGCCTGTTCGAGAGTCTCTTCGGTGACGATCCCGTAGTCGAGCTGGGTGTGACCCCATTCCTCATCTTCGCCGCCCTGGTCAACCAGGCGGCCCGGGATCTCAGGTCCAGCTCCCACTTCCCGGAATGGGTGGGAACGGGCCAGCGTCTCCCGGTCTTCGACAGCTCGACCCTCACTGCACTCGTCGAGGATGCGGTGCGCCGCTATTTCCTCATCGAGTTTCTCGCCTCGTTCACCACCGTGGCCAGTGGCTCGACTTGGGTGCGCACCGAGCGCGGCTATCGCAGGAGACGCTGGAGCGAGCTCGACCCGGTGACGATGTCCCAGATGGTGGACGGGCTCCCCGCCCCTGCACGTACCGCCGGTTACCGCCGGCTCGGCGACGTTGCCCTTTTCTTGTCGGGCGTCTTCCCCGATCACACCACCCGGCACCCGCTCGGCGAGACGAGCCGGGCCCGTCTCGCCGCCTCGGCTGGCGTGGAGCTGGCAGATGTCGAGGACGAAGGCGAGATGCGATTCCTCGAGGTCATCGGAAGTAGGTGGTACGACAAGGCGGTGGAGTCGGCCGACACCCTCGCCGTGGGTGGGCTGAGCCACCTCAGCGACATGGCCCGGCACTTCACCGACGCCCGGCGCTTTCTCAACTACCTGACCGACCGGTACCTGCATCGCCTGGACACCGGTCTCATGCATCCCGCCGCTTGACTGCTCCCGGAGCTGGTGCCCTAGGCCTCGATCGGCTGACGGGCGACTGTAGGCCGGTCTCGCAAGGCTCCGTAGTAGACCCCGGCGAGGACCAGGGAAGCCCCGATGGCAAAGCCAATGCCGATCTCCTCATCGAGCAGCCACGCTCCGAACAGAGCGGTGAACGGTGGGATCAGGACGAATGAATAGGCGCCCCGAGAGGCCGTCCAGTACTGGAGTACGAACACATAGAGACTGAAGACGATGCCGGTACCGATGATCACCATGTAGCCAACTGCCAGCCAGGTTTGGGTCAAGTCCGGGAGCACAATTTCGTCCCCGGCGATCAGGGTGATCAGAAACAGGACGATCGCTCCTGCGGTCAGGCCTACGGTGTTCAGGGTCAATGGTCCGATCTCGGGGAATCTCCTCACCAGGACGGTGGCCTCGGCGAAGCAAGCCGCGCTGGCCAGACCCGCCAAAATAGAGATGAGGGATCCCTCGAAGCTGAGACCAGCCATGAGGATGATCCCGGTCAACGCGAGGATCGAGCCTAGGGCCGCCTCGAGACGAATCCTCTCCTGACCGTGGAGGGCAGCCAGGATGACTGTGAGGAGGGGCACGATGGCCAGCAGAACCTGCCCAAAGCCGGCCTCCAGCTCCACCAGCGCGTAGAAGGCGAAGGCGAAGGCACCACCGAAGGCGAAGACGCCATAGAGCGCGGCACCAAAGACTGCTCGGCGATCGGGCATGCGTCGGCGCATGACGAGGTAGACGATCCACATCATCCCCGCCGCCAGGGAGAATCTAAGTGTGGCGCCCCAGTAGGGCTGAAGCTCCATGTTTGAGAAGCGAATCCCGACCGCGTTGCCCCCGGCGAGAACCGCGCTGAGGACGAAGGCGCCGAGCACCAGCCTGTCGCCGTCGACCATTGATGCACCCTATACGGACGATCTCTTCGCGAGGAGTAGCCTCGAGACATGGGCACGACCCATGAGGTCCTCAATCAACCACCGCCCCTGGTCGACTACGACCTGACCGGGGCCGACCCGGTCATCGAGGCCGCAGTGCGCCGGGAAGGCGCGACATGGGCCCTCGATGAGATCGGAGCGTACGGCAGGACGATGGCATCGGCCGAGGTCATCGAGTGGGGGTTCCAGGCCAACCGCAACGAGCCGGTCCTCCACACCCATGACCAATACGGAAACCGTGTGGACCGTGTCGACTTCCACCCCAGCTGGCATTCGCTGCTGGGCCTCGCCGTCTCTCATGGGCTCCACTCCCTCCCCTGGGAGAAGGGGCCCGGGGAGGGAGGCTATCCGGCCCGGGCCGCCCTAACGTTCCTCGCCTCCCAGATCGAAGCCGGGCACTGGTGTCCCGTGTCGATGGCCTGCTCCGCAGTTCCCACCATGCGGATGCAGCCCGAAGTCGCCGCCGAGTGGGAGCCGTTGCAGCTCAGCCGGGAGTACGACTCCTCGTTCCAGCCCGCCTCCAAGAAGACCGGGGTGATGATCGGGATGGGGATGACCGAGAAGCAGGGGGGCTCGGATGTTCGGGCAAACACCAGTCTCGCCGAGCCCCTGAACGGTGGAGGTCCCGGCGGCGAGTACCTGATCACGGGTCACAAGTGGTTCGTCTCCTCACCGATGTCGGACGCCTTCCTCGTCCTCGCCCAGGCGCAGGGTGGGCTTTCCTGTTTCCTCATGCCCCGCTTCACCCCCGACGGCGAATTGAACGCCATCAGGCTCCAGCGTCTCAAGGACAAGCTGGGCAATCGTTCCAACGCCTCATCCGAGGCCGAATTCGATTCGGCGTGGGCCCGTCTGGTCGGGGAGGAGGGGAGGGGTGTGCCGGTCATCATCGAGATGGTCGCCGGGACTCGTCTCGACTGCATTGCCGGTTCGGCAGCATTGATGCGCCAGGCGGTCACCCAGGCGATCCATCACGTCGGTCATCGCCAAGCCTTCGGCTCTTTGCTCATCGAGAAGCCTCTCATGCGAAATGTCATCGCCGATCTCGAGGTCGAGACCGAGGCTGCCGTCCTGCTGATGATGAGGGTGGCCGGGGCATTCGACAGGGCGCCGGTCGATGAGCACGACGCGGCCATCAAGCGGATCCTCACCCCGGTGGCCAAGTACTGGGTGACCAAGCGTTGCAGCGAGGTGGTCAGGGAGGCCCTGGAGTGTCTCGGCGGCAACGGCTACGTGGAGGACTCCATGATGCCCCGCCTCTACCGGGAGTCACCGGTCAACGCCATCTGGGAGGGGTCGGGGAACGTGATCGCCCTCGATGTGCTCAGGGCTGTG
>CAZAHX010000010.1:0-19506 GCA_964485005.1 uncultured Acidimicrobiaceae bacterium
GGGGGCCGGCTCGCGGCCACCCGCCTCGGTGTCGGGTTCGCCGACACCGATGAGGAAGTCTCCCGTTCGGCCGGCCGGTCGGTGGCCCGCATCTGGGCGTCGCTGGGCGAGGAAGGGTTCCGCGATCTGGAGAGGAAGGCGGTGACGGAGCTGGCCGGCTTCGCGGGCATAGTTGCGACCGGAGGAGGAGTGATCCTCGACGAAGGGAATCGAGAGATCATGTCGTCGGGCCGGGTGCTCTGGCTACGCGCCTCCCCCCGCGCCCTCGCCGCCAGGGTGTCAGGGACTGAGAGGCCGCTGCTCCACGCCGGCCGTCCCGATGTGGAGACGCTCGCCCGCCTCCTCGCGGACAGAGAAGAGCTGTACCGCGCCATCGCCCAACACGAAGTGGACACGGAGGGCCTCGAGGTCGACGAGGTGGCGCACAGGATCGAGTCGTTTTGGAACGGGTGACCGTCGCCGGCTGCGAGGTCCTGGTGGGCCGGGGCCTTCCCGTTCCCGTGCTCCCGGCGCGTGAGGGGAGACGGAGGGTGGCGATCCTCACCCAGCCGGCGGCCACCCCGCGGGCCCTCGAGATTGCCGGTCTGGCCCGTGCCGAGAGCGAGATCGAGTGCGAGGTGATCGGCCTCCCCGACCGCGAAGAGGCCAAGACGCTGGAGGTGGCGGCTTCGGTATACGAGGCCCTCGCCCGATTCGGCCTCGCCCGACCCGACACCGTGGCAGGGGTAGGTGGCGGATCGGTCACCGACCTCGCCGGTTTCGTAGCCGGCACCTGGTTGCGCGGAGTGGAGGCAGTCCATTTCCCTACGACGCTCCTCGGCGCCGTCGACGCCGCGATCGGGGGCAAGACCGGGGTCAATCTCGCCGGCAAGAACCTGGTCGGGGTGATATGGCACCCGACCAGGGTGGCCATCGACATCGATCTCCTCGAGGCCCTCCCGATCCCGCTGATCAGGGAGGGGATGGCGGAGGCGCTCAAAACCGGTCTCGTGGGCGATCCCGTGCTGTGCGAGACCCTCGTGGCCCATGGGCTCGACGCCGAGCTCGAGGAGGTGGTCCTGCGCTCGGTGCAGGTTAAGGCGGGGATAGTCGACGAGGACGAGAGAGAGAAGGGCGTGCGCGCCCATCTCAACTTCGGGCACACCATCGGTCACGCCGTCGAGTACGCCTCCTCCCTCTCCCACGGCGAGAGTGTCTCGGTGGGCATGGTGGCGGCCGCGGAGATGTCCCGGCATGCGCTCGGGTTCCGAGACACCGAACTGGTGCGCTCCGCCCTCGCCTCCATGGATCTGCCCACCCATGTCGACGGGGTGGATGCGGCGCGGGTGCGCGACCTGCTGCGACACGACAAGAAGCGCGACGAGCGCGGGCTGCGGATGGTCCTCCTCCGGGAGGTGGGCGTTCCCGTCGTCCAAAGCGTCGATGCCGACGAGATCGAGATCGGCCTGACGGCGGTAGGCCTATGAGGTGGGTAGCGTCTCGCCACGACAGCGAGGCATCGGGATGATCAGCACCAACGACGTGAGACCGGGCATGGCGCTCGAGCTGGCCGACGGCCTGTTCTCGATAATCGAGCATCAGCACGTCAAGCCGGGCAAGGGGAAGGCCTTCGTGCGCATGAAACTCAAGAAGATCGAGACCGGTCAAGTGATGGAGCGGACCTTCCGCGCCGACGAGAACGTGAGCCAGGCCATCATCGACCGGCGAGACCACCAGTACCTCTACCGGGACGACCTCGGGTTCCACTTCATGGACCTGGAGCACTACGGCCAGATCGTCCTCCACGCCGAGGACGTAGCGGAGGCCACCCCCTATCTGGTGGACGGGATGGCTGTCAGCATCTCCATGTTCGAGGGAATCCCCGTGGGCGTCGAGCTGCCGGCATCGGTCGAGCTCGATGTGGCCTATGCGGAGCCGGCGGTGAAGGGAGACACACGGACCGGGGCCACCAAGCCGGTGAAGCTGGAGACCGGGCTCGAGATCCAGGTGCCGTTGTTCGTCGAGAAGGGCGATCGGGTGAAGGTGGACACTCGCACCGGGGAGTACCTGACCCGGGCATGAGCCGGGGCGCGCCGGCAGCGACCATCCCGGCGCGGCTCTCCGTCACCGAGCTCGCCGAGGCCATTGGCGTGACGCCGGAAGCGGTGGGCACCATCCTGGAGGCGCACGGTGAGCCCGGGTCCCCCAATGATGTGATCTCGGGAGACCTGGCGATGTCGGTGGCGTCGGAGCTCGGCGTCGAGATCGTCGTCGAGCCCAGGGACCTCGCTCTCGAGCACCTCTACGAGTTGGAGACGAGGGGTGAGCTGGGGCCATCGCCAGGGGGCAGGGCGGGATGGATAAGTCAGGGGGTTGCTGCCGGTCTCGACGAGCTCGACGAGATGATCGAGCGGGTGTCGGAGCACTGGAGCGTTTCCCGGATGCCGCTCATCGACCGGAACGTGCTGAGAATCGCGTTGTTCGAGCTCAGGGAGGATCCCGAGACCCCCACCGCGGTCATCGTGTCCGAGGCGGTCCGTCTTGCCCGCACCTATTCGACTGAGCGATCCGGGCCGTTTGTCAATGGAGTCCTGGCCACGCTCGCCCGAACCGTGCGCGGTTGATTGCCGCCAACGGCCCGAGAAGCGGCTATCGTCGTCTCGAACCTTTAAGGACTGGTCCAGCGAGGCCGGGAAGGAGTAGCGGCGATGCCGCAGGTGATGAACGGCGAAGACATGCGGCGCGCCGTCCATCGCATCTCCCACGAGATCCTGGAGACCCACCGTGGCGCCGAGGGGCTCCTCCTGGTGGGGATCCACACCCGAGGGGCCCACCTCGCCCATTGGCTCGCCGAGACCCTGGAGCGATTCGAGGGAAGCCCGGTTCCGGTGGGGGAGCTCGACATCACCTCCTACCGCGACGACCGGGATCTTCGCCGTCCTCGCCAGCCCAAAGAAAGTCATGTCCCCGTGGCGATCCGCGGAAGTCGAGTCATCCTGGTCGACGACGTCCTCTACACGGGTCGCACGGTGCGGGCCGCCCTGGACGCCCTCGCCGAGATGGGACGTGCCGAAAGCACCGAGCTGGCCGTGCTCGTCGACCGGGGCCACCGGGAGCTTCCCATCAGGGCGGACTACGTGGGGAAGAACATCCCCACATCGAGGGACGAGACGGTGCGGGTCAGGCTCGAGGTCCCCGATGGCGAGAACGGCGTCTGGCTGCAGCGAAGCGAGGCGGCGTGAAGTCCCTGATCGGCGTGGCAGATATGTCGAAGAGCGATCTGGAGCGTCTCCTCGCCCGAGCCATCGGCTTCGCTGAGAAACGGGAGAAGCCGGCCGGGAATCTCCACGGGAAGACCGTGGGCACCGTGTTCTTCGAGCCTTCCACCCGCACCCGTCTCTCCTTCGAGTTGGCCGCGAGACGCCTCGGTGCCGAGATCGTGAGCTTCGACCTGGCCGGGTCATCGGCGTCGAAGGGCGAGTCGGAGAAGGACACCCTGCTCACCGTGGCCGCCATGGGCCCGGAGATCCTGGTGGTCCGGCACCACGGAGACGGCTTCGCCGAGCGGGCCATGGAGTGGACGGGGCGGGCGGTGGTCAACGCCGGTGACGGGCGCAACGAACATCCCACCCAGGCGCTGCTCGACGCGGTCACCCTGATGCGCCGATTCGAGACCGTCGCGGGGTTGACCCTCGCCCTCATCGGCGACATCGCCCACAGCAGGGTGGCGGGGAGCCTGATGAAGATGATGCCCGTGCTCGGCGCCGAGGTGGTCCTCGCCGGCCCTCCCGAGCTGCTTCCCGAAGCGCCACCGTTCCCGGTCGCGGGGGGATTCGACGACCTCCTTGGGAACGTCGACGTGATCTACCTGCTCAGGGTGCAGCGAGAGCGAGGGGCCGAGGCCGACGAGCGATACCACGAGCAATGGGGCCTCGATGGTGCGAGGGCCTCGAGGATGAGGCCCGAAGCGGTGGTGATGCACCCGGGACCGATCAATCGCGGGTTTGAGATATCCGATGACGTCGCCGACGGGCCCCGGTCCCTGATCCTGGACCAGGTGGCCAACGGTGTGCCCACCCGGATGGCAGTCCTGGCCGAGATCGCGGAGGCGCTGGGATGATCCTCATCGCGGGCGGGTCGGTGCTCACTCCGGCGGGGATGATCCGGAGCGACGTGCTCGTCGTCGACGGCGTCGTGGGATCCATCCAGCGTGAAGCGGACACGGACGGGGCGACAGTCCTAAACGCCTCCGGGTGCCTGGTGGGGCCGGGTTTCGTGGACCTTCACACCCATCTCCGCGATCCCGGGCAGACCTGGAAGGAGGACCTGAGCACCGGATCGGCGGCGGCCGCCGCCGGCGGGTTCACCGCGATCACCGCCATGCCCAACACCGACCCTCCCCTCGACGATCCCAAGCTGCTCGCCGACGTTGTCGCCCGAGGCCGGGACATAGGCCTGACCGGCATTTCGGTGGCCGCCGCGGTCACCCGGGGCCGGGCCGGCGAGGAAGTGGCTCGGCTGGAGGATCTCTACGAGGCAGGGGCGCGTCTTTTCACCGACGACGGCGACCCCGTGTCCAGCGAGACGGTCCTGGCCGAAGCTCTGCGGCGTCTGCAGCCTCTCCCCGGTGCCGTCCTCGCCCAGCACGCCGAGGAGCGGGCGCTGTCCGCCGCAATGGCCGACCCTGCGGCGGCCGCGGAAGAGGACATGGTGCGCCGGGACCTGGAAGTGCTCCGTGAGGTGGGGGGTCGCTACCACTGCCAGCACGTCTCCTCCGCGGGGACCGTGACGTTGCTGCGGCGGGCACGATTGGAAGGTCTCGAAGTGACCGCGGAGGTCACCCCGCATCACCTCACCCTCGACGACGCCGGCGCGGACCGTACCGACCCCAACTTCAAGATGTACCCACCGCTCCGCGGCCCCCACGACAGAGAGGCCCTGGTCGGGGCGGTGAGGGCGGGCGTGATCGACGCGGTGGCCACCGACCACGCGCCTCACACAGACGAGGAGAAGGGAGTTGGGTACGAGGCAGCCCCGCGGGGCGTGATCGGCCTGGAGACGGCGGCGTCGGCGGTGTGGGAGACGCTGGCCGAGCCCCTCCGCTTCTTCGAGTTGCTGGCCATGGCCCCGGCGCGCATCGCCGGGCTCTCCGACCAAGGTCAGGCGGTCCGGCCCGGGATGCCCGCCAACCTGGTGGTGTTCGACCCCGCCGCGAGGTGGGTTCCCCGAGAATTCGCCTCCCGTTCCCGGAACAGCCCCTATCTGGGGAGGGAGATGATGGGCGTGGTCAGGGCCACCATGTATCAGGGGCGGATCACCCATAGGGCACCGAATTGAGCCGTCGCGCCCTGCTGGCTACCGCCGACGGCGAGATCTTCACCGGGGAGGCGGTGGGCGCGGAGGGGATCGCCGTCGGGGAGGCCGTGTTCAACACGTCGATGACCGGTTACCAGGAGATCCTCACCGACCCCTCCTACGCCGGTCAGGTGGTGGTGATGACCAGCCCGCACATCGGCAACTACGGGGTGGTGGGAGCCGACTCCCAATCCTTTGGGCCGGCGGTCGCTGGGTTCGTCATGCGCTCCCTGGCGAGACGCCATTCCAACTGGCGAGCCCAAGCCGGCCTCGACGAGTACCTGGCGGAGACGGGGGTGGTGGGGCTGTCCGAGGTCGACACGCGCAGACTCACCCGGCATCTGCGTGACCGGGGGGCGATGCCGGTGGCCCTCGGCTCCGGAGTCGACGAAGCCGAGTTGAGGGCGGCCGCGGCCGCTGCTCCCGGCATGGAGGGGATGGACCTGGCCTCGACGGTGACCACCAAACAGCGATACCGGCTGACGCCGGACGCACCGAGACGGGGCAGAGTGGTGGCCGTTGACCTCGGGATGAAGACCGACATCCTCCGCAACCTGACCGGCCGAGGCTTCGAGGTCGAGGTGGTTCCCGCCGGCACGGGGGCCGGCGAGATCCTCGATGCGGACCCCGACGGTGTCTTTCTCTCCAACGGGCCGGGGGATCCCGAGCCCCTGACACACGTGACCGCGACCGTCGCCCACCTGATCGGCCGGGTCCCCATCTTCGGGATCTGTCTCGGCCACCAGGTGCTGGGTCTGGCCCTCGGCGCCCGCACCTTCAAGCTGGGGTTCGGTCACCACGGGGGCAACCACCCGGTGCGCAAACTCGAGGACGGCCGGGTCGAGATCACCGCGCAGAATCACGGCTTCGCCGTCGACCTGTGGTCTCTCGCCGGATCGTCCCCTCCACCCCGGACCGGCCTGGTGAGCGCGGACCTCCTCCCGGAGAGGGTGGAGACCGCCCACGGTTGGCTCCGCTCCACCCACCAGAACCTGAACGACGGCACCCTGGAAGGGATGGCCCTCGAGGGTCTTCCCGTATTCTCGGTGCAGTACCACCCGGAAGCGGCTCCCGGGCCCTCCGATGCCCGCGGGCTGTTCGACCGTTTCGTGGATCTGATCGAGGAGGGGCCCTGATGCCTCCCCGCCGCGACATCAGATCGATCATGGTGATCGGTTCGGGGCCAATCGTGATCGGCCAGGGCTGTGAGTTCGACTACTCGGGGACCCAGGCGGCAAAGGTGCTCCGGGCCGAGGGCTACCGGGTGGTCCTGGTCAACTCCAACCCGGCGACCATCATGACCGATCCCGAGTTCGCCGATGCCACCTACATCGAGCCGATCACCCCCGAGGTCGTGGCCGAGATCATCGCCCGGGAGCGCCCCGATGCCCTGCTCCCGACGCTCGGGGGCCAGACAGCCCTCAATGTGTCCACGGTTCTGGCGAAGAGTGGGGTGCTGGAGCGCCATGGCGTGGAGATGATCGGAGCCGGGCTCGATGCCATCGAGAAAGCCGAGGACCGGGGCAGGTTCAAGGAGGTCATGGAACGGGCGGGTCTGGCCGTCCCTCGCGCCGGATACGCCCGCTCGATGGGCGACGCGCTTCGCATCGCCACCGAGATCGGCTATCCGGTGATGGTCCGACCCTCGTTCATACTCGGCGGCGGGGGCACCGGCATAGCCGCCGACGAGGACGATCTGGCAGAGGTGGCCCGCGCCGGGCTCGCCGCATCCCCGGTCGGTGAGATCCTGGTCGAGGAGTCGGTGTTCGGCTGGAAGGAGTTCGAGCTGGAGGTGATGCGGGATCGTATCGGCAATGCAGTGATCGTCTGCTCGATCGAGAACCTCGACCCCATGGGCGTTCACACCGGCGACTCGATCACCGTCGCCCCCGTCCAGACCCTCTCCGACCGGGAGTATCAAGAGATGCGCGACGACGGGATCCGGGTGCTCGAAGAGATCGGAGTCGAGACCGGTGGGTCGAACGTGCAGTTCGCCGTGGACCCGGAAACCGGTCGGCGTCTGGTGATCGAGATGAACCCCAGGGTGAGCCGCTCCTCGGCTTTGGCCTCGAAGGCCACCGGCTTCCCGATCGCCAAGATGGCCGCGCTGCTCGCGGTGGGGTGCACCCTCGACGAGATCGCCAACGACATCACCGGTGCCACCCCGGCCTCGTTCGAGCCCGCTCTGGACTACGTGGTGGTGAAGGTGCCCAGGTTCGACTTCGCCAAGTTCCCCTCGGCTCCGACCACCCTGGGGACGTCGATGCGCAGCGTCGGGGAGGCGATGGCCATCGGCCGCACCTTCCCCGAGGCGTTGCAGAAGGCCCTCCGCAGCCTGGAGAACGGCCGGGAGGGCCTGGGCGCAGACCGCTTCGAGGAGGCAGTTGCCGGCATTGGCGAGGAGAGGCTGGCCGAGATGGTCTCCACGCCAAGCCCGGACCGGATCCACGCCATCGGCGAGGCACTGCGTCGGGGCTGGGACGTGGACGAAGTGGCTTCGCTCTCCTTGGTGGACCCCTGGTTCGTGGAGGAGATGGCAGGCATCGTCGAGATAAGGAGCGGCCTGGAGCGCTCCCAGGACCCGGAGATTGCCCGGATCGCCAAACGCAACGGCTTCTCCGACACCCAGATAGCCCGGCTCTGGGGCACGACGCCCGATGAGGTGCGGATGTTCCGCGAGGGCGCCGGTGTGACCCGCACCTACAAGACGGTGGACACCTGTGCCGCCGAGTTCGAGGCCTCCACCCCCTATCTCTACGGAACTTTCGAGGACGATTCGGAGGTTCCCGATGCCGAGCGGCCCCGGGTCGTCGTCCTGGGCTCGGGGCCGAATCGGATCGGCCAGGGGATCGAGTTCGACTATTGCTGTGTCCACGCCAGCTTCGCCCTGCGCGATGCCGGCTACGAGACCGTCATGGTCAACTGCAACCCGGAGACGGTCTCAACCGACTACGACACCTCCGATCGTCTCTACTTCGAGCCCCTGACCACCGAAGACGTCTTGGACGTGATCGCCGTCGAGCAGCCCGAGGCCGTCATCGTGCAGCTCGGAGGGCAGACCCCCCTCAACCTTGCCGCCGACCTGGCCCGTCACGGTGTGCCCATTGCCGGGACTTCCCCGGCCTCCATTGCCATGGCCGAGGATCGGGAGCAGTTCGCCGAGATCTGCAACGGCCTGGGTCTCCGTCAGCCGGCGGCAGGCATCGCCTCCTCGGCGGCCGAGGCAGAGGAGGTCGTCGACCACATCGGGCTGCCGGTGATCGTCCGCCCCTCCTTCGTGCTCGGGGGCCGGAAGATGAGAGTGGTCTACACACTCGAGGAGCTCAGCGAGTACCTGGCGTCGGTAGAGGCCGACTTGGAGCTGGGCTCGGGCCCGATCCTCATCGACCGCTTCCTGGAGTCGGCTGTGGAGGTCGACGTCGATGCCCTCCACGACGGGCACGAGCTGTTCGTGGGAGGGGTCATGGAGCACGTGGAGGAGGCAGGCGTCCACTCCGGAGACTCGAGCTGCGTCACCCCGCCGCCCACCATCTCCGAGGAGGCCATGAAGGAGGTGATCAAGGCGACCCGGGACCTGGCGGTCGCCCTCGAGGTGAGGGGTCTCATCAACATCCAGTTCGCGGTGAAGGGAGACGAGGTCTTCGTACTCGAAGCCAACCCGCGGGCGAGCCGGACCATCCCCTTCATATCCAAGGCCAGAGGGATCCCGCTGGCCAGAGTGGCGGCGCGGGTGATGATGGGGGCCACCCTCGAGGATCTGCGTCGGGAAGGCGTTCTTCCCCGGGAGGTGAGGGAGCCGGGTTTCGTCGCGGTCAAGGAGGCGGTGCTGCCCTGGGATCGGTTCCCCGAGGAAGACTCGGTACTCGGCCCGGAGATGAAGGCCACCGGCGAGGTGATGGGCATCGGCTCCGACGTCGGGGTCGCCTATGCCAAGGCACTTCTCGGGGCGGGCCGTGTGCTCCCCGACCGGGGACGGGTCTTTCTCTCCTTCGCCGATCGGGACAAGCCGCTCGGGTTGGCGGTGGCCCAGGCCTTTGTGATGCTCGGCTTCGAGCTGCTCGCCACCGCGGGCACCGCTCGATATCTGCGTCATCACGCCATCGAGAGCGAGGTGGTGCACAAGATCGGGGAGGGCCCCCGTGACATCGGGGAGCGGTTGGAGAACGGGGAAGTGGCCTTGGTGATAAACACCCCCCGGGGGGGGAGAGCCCGCTCGGACGGGATGACGATCAGGAAGGCGGCCCGGCGCCATTCCGTTCCCTGCGTCACCACCGTCCACGGCGGTCTCGCCGTTGCCCGCAGTCTCCGTGCCGGGCCCGGGGCCATCCACAAGCCGAGGAGCATCCAGGAATGGCACAGGGCCGGCTGACCGCCCGGGTCGGGCCACTCGAGCTGGTGACGCCCCTGGTGGCCGCGTCGGGGACGGTGGGAGCGGTTTGGGAATGGGCCGAGGTCGCCCCACTCGCCCCTTGGGGCGCCGCCGTCGCCAAATCGGTGTCCCCGGAGCCCTGGCCAGGCCGCCGGCCGCCAAGGCTTGCCCCCACCCGGGTGGGGATGCTCAATGGGATCGGCATCCAGAACCCGGGGATCGAGGCGTGGGTGGCGGACAACGCCCCTCGCATCCAGGAGCTCGAGATCGACGTGTGGGGGTCGGCGGTGGCGGGGAGCCCGGATGGCTATGCACGGGTGGCCGAGAGGCTTGCCGACGCCGGTGTCACGGCCGTTGAGATCAATCTCTCGTGTCCCAACCTCGACGACGGGGTCATGTTCTCCTTCGACCCGGGGGCGAGCGCCGCCGTCGTCGATGCCGTGCGCCGGGCCACGACTGTGCCCATAGGGGCGAAGCTCTCGCCCGACAGCCCCGATGTCGTGGCCACCGCCTCGGCTTGTGCCCAGGCGGGGGTCGACTTCGTGGTGCTCACCAACACTGCCGCCGGGCTGGGGATCTCCCTGCAGACCCGCATGCCCGTCCTTTCCGGTGGCCCCGGCGGTTACAGCGGCCCCGGGCTCAAGCCGATCTCGCTCCGGTGCGTCTATGAGGTGCATCGCGCCCTGCCAGAGCTCCCCATCGTGGGGTGTGGGGGCGTGGTGACCGGGGAGGACGTGGCGGAGTACCTGATCGCCGGGGCGTCGGCGGTTGAGGTGGGGACCCTGCTCCTCTCCGAGCCCGCCGCCGGGTCCCGGGTGCTCTCCGAGTTGCTCGACGTCTTAGACCGGCTGGGGATGGCCGGTGTCAGCGGCCTGACGATGGCGGCGGGATGAACCCGGTTCTCGTCGCCCTGGACCTGCCCGACATGGAGCGCGCGGAGGCCCTGGCCCGCACGCTCCGCCCTCATGTGGGCGGGTTCAAGGTGGGTTTGGAGCTGATGATGTCGGAGGGGCCGGAGGCGGTGTCGCGAATCTCCTCGATAGGGCTTCCCGTTTTCGCCGACGCCAAGCTGCACGACATCCCCAACACCGCCGGCGCCGCGGCGAAGCAGCTCGCGGCCCGGGGGGCCCGCTGGGTTACCGCACATGCCGGTGGGGGAGCCGCCATGCTCGAGGCGGTGGCGGAGGGCCTGGGGGAGAGAGGCGGCTTGCTGGCGGTCACCGTCCTCACTTCCCTGGGAGAGGACGACCTGGCGGGGATGGGAATGGCTGAGACCATCGCCACCCAGGTGCGACGGCTCTCGACCCTGGCTGTCTCGGCCGGCGCCGAGGGCGTGGTCTGCTCGGTGAGCGAGATTGCGGTGGTCAAAGAGGTGTCGACCAGTCTTCTCGCCGTCACACCCGGGATTCGGCTCAACCTCTCACGTCGGCATGACCAGCGCCGGGTCGCCACGCCCGGCGAGGCGGTCGCCGCGGGCGCCGACCTCATCGTCGTCGGCCGGGAGATCACCGGGGCTGCCGATCCCGAGACCGCTGCGATCGAGATCGCCGATCTCGTTGCGCGGAGACCGCCGGTTTAGAGGCATCGGAGCCCCTGCAAAGGCTATGGTCGACTCAATATGCCTGGGCATAGTGCCCGAGAGGAGGCAGAAAGGCAATGGCACAGCCACCAAAGTTGACCGACGAGCAGCGCAAGGCGGCTCTCGAGAAGGCGGCGAGGGCGCGCCGGGTGCGCGCCGAGGTCAAGGAGCTGCTGAAGACCGGTTCCATGACCCTGCCCCAGCTCTTCGAGCGCGCCGACAGAGACGAGCTGGTCGCTGGTCTCAAGGTGGAGTCTTTGATCGCTTCGATGCCGGGGACGGGGAAGATCAAGGCGAAGCGGATGATGGAGTCACTGGGGATCGCCGAGAACCGGAGGATCCGGGGTCTGGGAGACCGCCAGAAGGAAGCTCTGATCGAGGAATACAGCTAGGCACTCGGTGATCGTCACCATCTCGGGCCGGCCCGGCTCCGGCAAGAGTGTGGTGGCTTCACGAGTCGCCGGTGCGCTCGGCGTGGATCACGCGTCGGCGGGCGATTTCATGCGGGAGATGGCCGCCGAGCGCGGTCTCTCCATATTGGAGCTGTCCCGAGTCGCCGGCGAGGACGAATCCATTGACCGGGAGATCGATGACCGCACCCTCCGCCTCGCCTCCGAGGGTGACGACTTCGTGATGGATGCCCGCCTGGGTTGGCACTTCGTGCCCCACTCGGTGAAGGTGTTCCTCGAGGTCCGCCCGGAGGTGGCGGCGCGCCGCGTCTACGAGGCCGCCCGCGGCACGGAGCACGAGAACCTGGACCTGGAGACCACGCGGCGCGCCATCGAGTCGAGGACCGCCTCGGAGAAAGAGCGCTATGTCGACTACTACGGGTTGGACTACACCGACCACGCCCACTACGACCTGGTGGTAGACACTTCCGAGCTGACGATCGACCAGGTGGTGGAGCGAATCGTCGAGCACGTGAGGGCCCGGGAATCTGGTAAACGGGGGTCGATCAGGTAGCCTGGTCCCTCCACCCCTTCCGAAGGACGCAATGAAGCTCGAAGACGTCATCGACCAGATCGGCAACCGATTCGCCACCGTCGTCGTGGCCGCCCGCCGGGCGCGGCAGATCAACAGCTACTTCCACCAGCTCGGAGTGGGCTACGGAGAGTTCGTCCCGCCCCAGGTCCACTCGCTGTCGCGTAAGCCCCTGACCATCGCCATGGAGGAGATTGCCGAGGGCAAGGTGGCGGTCGAGAACACCGAGGAGTAGATGCTCCAGGGCCGGCGGGTCCTGCTCGCCGTCACCGGAGGGGTCGCCGCCTACAAGACCGCCTACCTGGCGCGTCTCCTGGTCGAGGCCGGGGCGGAGGTCGAGGTCGTCCTTTCGGAGTCGGCGCAGCAGTTCATCGGCCCACAGACCTACGCGGCCATCACCGGCCGGCACCCTCATATCGAGCTATTCGGGGCCGAGTCGGTCTCACCACACACCGAGCTGGCCCGCTGGTGCGAGCTGGTCGTGGTGGCGCCGGCCACCGCGTCGACGATGGCCCAGATCGCCAATGGCATTTCCTCGAACCTGCTGGTGGCGACGGTGATCGCCACCGAGGCGCCCGTTCTCCTCGCTCCCGCCATGCACACCGAGATGTGGGAGAACCCGGCGACCCGTCGCAACCTCTCCACTCTCAGGGCCGACGGGCGCCATTTCGTGGGCCCGGAGGAGGGCGCGCTCGCCGGAGGGGACACCGGGATGGGCCGGATGGCCGAGCCCGAGGAGATCATGGAGGCCATCGAGGGCCTTCTCGGAGTCTCCGACCCGTCGTTGCGGGTACTGGTCACCGCAGGAGGCACTCGGGAGCCGGTCGACCCGGTCCGCTTCCTGGGCAACCGCTCCTCGGGGAAGATGGGTCACGCCATCGCCGACGAGGCGGCTCGCCGGGGCTATCAGGTGACCCTGGTGACCGTCTCCGATGTGCCGGTCGTTCCCGCGGTGAAGGTGGTTCAGGTGGAGACGGCGGCAGAGATGCTGGATGCCGTCTCCGGAGTCGAGGCGGATGTCGCCATTATGGCGGCCGCAGTCGCCGACTTTCGTCCCGCCCGCACCGGGGAGGAGAAGATCTCCCGTTCCGAGGGCCTGGCCACGATCGAGCTCGAGGAGACTCCCGACGTGCTCGCCTCGGTGGTGGCACGAGAGGACAGGCCCTTTGTCGTCGGATTCGCCGCCGAGACTGGCGATCTCGACCGCGCCGTGGCCAAGGCCAAGGAAAAAGAAGTCGATCTCCTCGTCTACAACGACGTAACCGAGCCCGGGTCGGGCTTCGGCACCGACACCAACCGGGTGGTCATCGTCGACGCCGAGGGGAACACCGAGCAGTGGCCCCTCCTCGACAAGCGGGAAGTGGCGTCCCGGCTCCTCGATCTCGTGACCGCCGGCCTCTCGGGCCGGGATTAACCTCCCGACCAGTGAGGTCGTTCTTCTTCACCTCGGAGTCGGTGACCGAAGGTCATCCCGACAAACTCGCCGATGCGGTTTCCGACGCGGTGCTCGACGCCGCGATCGGCGCCGATCCGACCGCCCACGTCGCCTGCGAGACCTTCGTGACCACCCGGTTCGCCCTCGTCGGCGGGGAGATGACCGCCGATGCCGAACTCGACATCGAGGAAATCGTCCGTCGCACCATCCGTGAGATCGGTTACGACGGGTTCGATCCCGATTTCGACGCGTCCACGCTGGAGTTCGAGGACCGGATCCACGAGCAGAGCCGGGACATCGCCGAGGGGGTCGGGGGCGAGGAGTCGCTGGGCGCCGGTGACCAGGGGATCATGTTCGGCTTCGCGGTGGGGGAGACCGACGAGCTCATGCCGCTCCCCATCCAGTTGGCCCATCGTCTCGCCGAGCGTCTCGCCGAGGTGCGCAAGACGGGCAAGCTCGACTATCTCCGCCCGGACGGCAAAACCCAGGTGATGGTGCGCTACGAGGGGAACCGCCCGGTGGCCGTGGAGAAGGTCCTGATCTCGAGCCATCACCGCGAGGGCATGGACCAAGAGGAGATGCGGCGGGATCTCTACGAGACCGTCGTGGCCGAGGTGATACCGGAGGGAATGCTCTCAGAGAGCCTCGACTTCATCTTCAACCCGTCGGGCAACTTCGTGATCGGAGGGCCCGTCGCCGACACCGGTCTCACCGGCCGCAAGGTGATCGTCGACACCTACGGCGGTTACGCCCGCCACGGTGGAGGCTGCTTTTCGGGAAAGGACCCCACCAAGGTGGACCGTTCCGCGGCTTATGCGGCCCGATGGGCTGCCAAGAACCTGGTGGCGGCGGGCGTGGCCGACAAGCTGGAGATCCAGCTCTCCTATGCGATAGGCCGAGCCGAGCCCTTCTCCATCCATGTGGAGACCTTCGGCACCCACGAGCTCGACCCGGAGCGCATCGAAGACATCGTGGTCGAGGTCTTCGATTTCCGCCCGGCGTCGATCATCGAGCATCTCCGCCTCTCCCGCCCGGTGTTTCGACCCACCGCGGCCTACGGGCACTTCGGTCGTCCCGGTTTCGCTTGGGAGCAGCTCGACAAGGTGGACGACATCAGGAGGGCGGCAGGACTCTGAGCGCGGCCCGGGTCGTGCCCGACGTGTCTTCGTTCGCAGTCGACGACGGCTTCTGGTACTCGATCCCCCCACATCTTGTCGATGACGTGGTGATTGGCTCGCTGGTGCGGGTACCGCTCTCCGGCCGGCGGGTCAGAGGATGGGTGGTCGAGATCGGCGAGGGCCCCGAGCGAGTCCTCAAGGAGGTCGCCGGGGTCTCAGGGGCGGTACCGGTGTTCGACGGCGATCAGCTCCGGTCCTTGCTGTGGATGGCGGCTCACTACGTGGCACCGGTTGCGGTGCTGCTGTCCAAGGCGACACCGCCGAATCTTCCAAAGGCCGTCCAGGCCTCGACCCCGGCGGCCAGGGCCCTCCACAGTGACCATCCTCTCTCCGAGGTGGCTGTGGTGGCGGCCCGGGGCGGCAAGATCCCGGTGCAGGCGATGGTGGCCTCATGGCAGAGCGGCGACTGGGTTGAGGCCCTGGCCCCGGTAGTCGACTCAGGCCGGTCGGTGATGGTGGTCGCCGCCACCGCTGCGGAGGTGGCAGAGATCGCCGGGTGGGGGCGTGATGTCCTCGGTGACGTGGTGCTCGAGGTCTCCGGGGAAGACAATGCCGAGCTCACCGAGGCTTGGAGCGCGGCACAGATCCCCGGTCGTCTCGTGGTGGGGACCCCCCGGTTGGCCGTGTGGCGAGTCGGCGCCCTCGCCATGACAGTGGTGCTCGAGGAAGGGCGCCGTGCCATGAAAGAGAGACAGACCCCAACGCTTCACGTTCGCGAGGTGATCCACACCCGCTCCCGGCTAGAGGGGTTCATACCCGTGTTCATGGGCCCGACCCCCAGCGTGGAGATCCTCTCGGCCGGGGCGCAAGTCAGAGAGGCAGGATCACGGGCTTGGGGTCTGGTCGAGGTGGTCGACCGCTCCGCGGACCCTCCCGGCTCGGGCTTTCTCTCCGATCGGGTCATTGCCGCGCTCAAGGCCACGGCGCAACGGGGAGACCGATCCTTCGTGTTCACCCATCGACGCTCCGGGGCCGCTTCGATGCGCTGCGTGAACTGCCGTGCCATCAGGAGCTGCGGGCGGTGCGGCGCCTTCGTTGGGCGGGTCGACGAGTGTCCCCGATGCGGGGCCGACCTGGGGCCGTGTCTTCGATGTGGTGCTTCCGAATTCGAGGAGATGGGGACCGTGCCACAGAGACTGGTGAGCGAGATCAACCGGTCTCTGGGTGAGGGCGCCGCCGCGGTGCACCCCGCCGATTCCCCGGTGACGGTGGGCACGGAACGGGACCTGGCCGGCCTGGCTGCGGTGACGGTGGCGGTTGCCGCCGACGCCGACGGGATGTTGATGGGCACGGGTCACCGCACCTCGGAGGAGGCGCTACGACAGCTGGCCCGGGTGGCGGGGGCGGTGCGTCGGGAGCCAGGGTCTCGGATGATGCTGCAGACATCTCATCCCGGGTCGGATCTGGTGCAGGCACTGCGCCGGGGGGATCCGATCCCCTACCTGGAGCAGGTGCTGGCCGCCCGGGCCGCAGAGGGGATGCCGCCTTCGACCGAGATGATCGCCGTGGAGGTTCGTGGGAAGGTCCCCGACGGCGTGGACGCCGATCTGGACTCGCTGCCGGATGCGGGAGTGCTCGGCCCTGTCCCCGTCGACGAGGGCAAGCGGTGGCTGCTCACCGGGGATTTGAGGGTGGCGCGCCGGGAGCTTCGTGGGCTCGTCGGCCGCTGGCGAGAGGACGGGGCCACGGTCAGGGTCGATGCCGACCCCATCGATCTCTGATTTTCGCGCTCCTCGACCGACCCCACCGCCGTTCAGGCCTGCCCGAGCCTCTACCCTCCCCGCCCAAGCACTCTGGACGGTCCGACTTGGCGATCTTTCCCATCAGAACCTTTGGCGATCCGGTGCTCCGCATGGAGACCAAGCCGGTGACCGACATAGACGACACCGTGCGCACCCTGGTCGAGGACATGATCGAGACCATGTACGACGCTCCCGGGGTTGGTCTGGCCGCCAACCAGATCGGCGTCCCTCGCCGCATCGCCGTGTTCGACGCCCACGATGAGCTGGGCCCGAGGGTGATGATCAACCCGGTGCTAGTGGAGACGGTGGGTGAGATCGAGTTCGAGGAAGGGTGTCTCTCCGTTCCCGGTCGCTACTGGGAGATCACCCGGCCCGCCTTCGCTCGAGTGCGAGCAGTCGATCTCGATGGTGAGGAGGTCGAGTACGCCGGGGATGGTCTGCTGGGCCGGGTGCTCCAGCATGAGATCGAGCACCTCCACGGTCATCTCCTCCTCGATGCCATGCCCAGGAGGATGCGCAAGAAGGCCCTCAAGGAGCTGCGCGACGAGGCTCTGGGTCTGATATGACCAGGATCGTCTTCCTGGGGACACCGGAGGCGGCGATCCCCACGCTTCTGGCATTGTCCGACCGCTTCGACGTCGGCCTGGCGGTTACCCAGCCCGACCGGCCCCGGGGCAGGTCGGGCACTCCTCAGCCGCCTCCGGTCAAGGAGACTGCGCAGGACCTGGGGATCCCGGTCACCCAGCCGAAGCGACGCGGCGAGATCGCCTCCGCCATCTCCTACGCCGGCTCCTTCGATCTGGGGGTCGTCGTCGCCTACGGCATGATCCTCGATCCCGAGGTCCTCGCCTTGCCCGAGGCCGGTTTGCTGAACGTGCACTTCTCGCTGCTCCCACGCTGGCGAGGGGCGGCCCCCGTCGCCCGGGCGCTGATGGCCGGAGACGCCATGACCGGTGTCACCATCATCAAGCTCGACGAGGGGCTGGACACCGGCCCCGTGCTCACCGCACAGGCGGTCGACATAGAGCCCGAGGAGGACTCCGGGCAGCTCACCGGGCGACTCGCCGGCGTCGGTGCCCGACTCATCACCTCGACCATCCCCGGCTATCTCGCCGGCGACATCGAGTCCATACCCCAGAGCGACGACGGCGCCACCTACGCGCACAAGATCACCACCGAGGACCGGCCCCTCCACCTACAGGGGACTCCGGCCGAGTTCGTGGCCCGAGTGCGGGGTCTCGCCCCTGAGCCGGGAGCGACCCTCGAGATCGACGGGGAGCGGCACAAGATCTTGAGCGCCCGTGAGGTCGAATGGGCGCCGGATGCGGGGACATGGGCCCTCCATGGCGACTCCCCGGTAGTTGCGGTGGGAGATGGAGGCGTCGAACTGGTCGTCCTACAGCCGCCCGGCAAGCGCCCCCAGCCCGGCGCCGACTGGGCCCGGGGGAGGCGGAGCTCCCAGGGGAGTGTCGGGTGAGGCCATAGACTCGGGATCATGAGCGGCGTGAAGATCGCCCCGTCACTGCTCGCCGCGGACTTCTCACGGCTGGCGGAGGAGATCGCCCGGGTCGAGGAGGCGGCCGACTGGTTGCACCTCGATGTCATGGACGGCCATTTCGTGCCCAACATCTCCTTCGGGCTACCGGTCATCGAGAGCATCAGGGAGGTGAGCGGTCTCTTCTTCGACTGTCACCTGATGACCACCAATCCCGACTTCTTCCTCCCCGAGCTGGCGAAGGCCGGGGTGGATCTGGTGACCATGCACATCGAGGCAGTGCCCGACCCCATGGGCCCCTCGCAGCGGGCCAGGGAGGCCGGTCTCGGCTTCGGCCTGGTGCTCAACCCGATGACCCCGTTCGGCGGACTGGCGCCCTTCGTGGAGCTCTGCGACGTGGTAGTGATCATGTCGGTGGAGCCGGGCCACGGCGGGCAATCCTTCATCGAAGCGATGCTTCCCAAGATCGAAGAGACCAGAGAATGGGTTGAGAACCGAGGGCTGGCGGCCGATATTCAGGTTGATGGAGGGATCACGCCCGACACAGCACCTCTTGCCGTGGCCGCTGGGGCGACCGTGCTCGTCGCCGGGACCTCGGTGTTCAGGGCGAAGGATCCCGCAAAGGCGATCAAGGACCTGAGAAGGGCGATAGCGAAGAAATGAGCGAGCGAGTTCTCGTAGCCGACGACGATCCGGACATCCTCACCGTCGTCAAGGTCAACTTCGAGCTCGACGGCTTCGAGGTGGACACCGCTGTCGATGGTGAAGACGCGTTGCACAAGGCAGCCGCCAACCCTCCCCATGTCATCGTCCTCGACATCATGATGCCCCGAATGGACGGGCTCACCGCCCTGCACCGCCTACGCAGCCAGGCGACCACCGCCAATATCCCCATAATCCTCCTCACCGCCAGGGGGCTACCCGAAGATCGCGTGCGCGGTCTGGAGCTGGGCGCCGATGACTACATCACCAAGCCCTTCGACATCGTCGAGCTCGAAGCTCGAGTCAGGGCGGTTCTGCGCCGGACTCAGGCGGCGAGAGACCTGTCCCCCCTCACCGGTCTACCCGGCAACTTCAAGATCACCGCCGAGATCGAGGCGTGCATCCGGGAGGGTCGTGACTTCGCTCTGGTCCACGGTGACCTGGACAACTTCAAGGCCTTCAACGACCACTACGGCTTCATGCGCGGAGACGAGGTGATCAGGTTCTGCGCCAGTTGTTTCACTGAGTCGGCGACCTCGCTCGGCATCGGAGAGGCCTTCATCGGCCACATCGGCGGGGACGACTTCCTCGCCATCATTCCCCCGGACATCGCAGAGCCCTTCTGCAAGGAGATCGTCGAGCGTTTCGACGACGGCATCCTCGACCTCTACGACACCGCTGACGCTCTGCG
>CAZAHX010000011.1:0-19117 GCA_964485005.1 uncultured Acidimicrobiaceae bacterium
CGGTGTGCGCCGGTCTTTGCCATGCAGCCCCAACCGCTCGATGGCCCTGGCGATCTTCTCCTCGGACTTCTCACCCAGGCCGGGCAGATCGCGAAGGCGCTGGGCGTCGATCGCCTCCTTCAGCGAGTCGATGTCCTCGACCCCGAGCTCGGCGCGCAGCATCATCAGGGTCTTCGGCCCGAGCCCGGGGATCTTGGCCAGCTCGACGAATCGGGGCGGGTACCTCTCCCTCAAGGCCTCGAGCTTGGCGACTTTGCCGGTCTCGCCAAGCTCGACGATCTTGTCTGCGGTGGAGCCGCCCACCCCCTTGATCTTGGTGAGCTCGGCTTTGGTGAGCCCCTCGATGTCGCCGGGATGGGCCTCGATCCCGGCCATGGCGTTCTCGTAGGCCCTCGCCTTGAAGGCCTGGGGTGATCCCTCATCGAGGGCGGTGAGCCGGGTCAGCTCGGCCAGCATGCGGAGGACCTCGGACCGGGTGGGCATCCGGGCCCAGGATATCGCCGACTGTCACCCTCCCAGCCAGCGAAGGGGATCGAACTCGGCCCGGGAGCGGGCCCGAACCGGCACGGTTCCCAGGAGCGGGACCTCGACCTCGACCGAGGTGGTCACAGTCGCCACCCGTGGTCTCATCCGAAGGTCTACCGGGCAGTCACATCCCATCAGGAGTGCTCCGTTGGCGGCGGCCGCGGCGCGGGCCGCCGCCTTCGGTCCGACAGCCCCGGCCGCGGGAGGGTATGTGGCCACTGCCGCGGCCAGGGCGGCTGCATCCGCACCGTTGGCGGCAGTCTCCCTCGCCGCGTAGATCACGCCCAGCGAGGCGGTGACCAGGGTGAGTGTGGCCACGACGGCGACGACTCCGGCCACAGCCGGGAACACCGAGCCTCGCTCGCTCACCGCTCCACGAGCATGCTGGCCGAGGCGACCACCTCCACGGAGAAGCCAGATGGGAAAGGGGGCCCGAGCGGATGGACCATCCGCGCGGTGACCCGCGCCGGCCGCCCCACCACTGAGGGCCGGCTCACCGAGACCCTTATCCGGGATCGCATCTCCGGGGCCATTGCTTCCTGGACCGCGGCCACCGCCTTCGCCGGGTCAGGAGTCGTCGCCGCGACCCGTGCTCCGTCCCGAACCGCACCGAGCAGCTCCACACGGGCACGCGCCACCGACACCACGGAGATGCCCGCGGCCAGGATCATCACCAGCATCGGGACGAGGAGGAAGAACTCCACTGTCACCGACCCCTGGTCGTCTCTCAGAACTTCCCCAACACCCATTTGATGACCCCTCCGAAGAGGTCACCGAGCAGACCACCTCCACCGTCTGATTGCAGCCATCGCAGGGCGATGAAGGCGAGCGCGGTCGCCGCCAGGATCACCAGGAAGTACTCGACGGTTGCCTGACCCCGGTCGGTGTCTCCGCGGCGCGGGCTCGTCACATGCGTCATCTCGACGCTCCTTTCGTAGCCGGTGACCGACCGGCGCGGGGAGAAGTGCGGAAAGGCTCATGTCCACGCTCCTGTGAGCTCCTCGAGCAGACGGAGAAGGGCTGGCGCATAGAGAAGAAGGACCAGACCGGGGAGCATCAGCATGGTGACCGGGATCATCAGACGGATGGGAAGAGAACGTGCCAGGGCGATCCGACGGGCGCGCTCGGCCGCCAGGTCGCGCTCCAGCATGGCGCGAAGAGTCCCGGCGATCGATGCCCCGGAGACCTGGGCCCGGGCGAGTTGGGCAAGCACCGGGCGCAACTGGGGCCCTGCCACGGATATCGCCGAGGCGAGCCCCGAGACGGTGGCGACGCGGGCGGCCCTCCGCAACTCCGGATGCCCGCCGAGCAGCGACGACGCCGATTGCAGCGCGGCGAGGATGGAGAGACCGGATCGCACCTCTACGAGGAGCACCACCAACACCAGCCGGATGTCCGCAGGCCGGGCGGCTCGTCGCGGGACGCGAGACAGGAGCCAGGGCCCGGCAAACCCGACGAGTGCCCCCAGCGGCCCTGCGACCACCAGACCTGCTGACGCGGCCGCGACGAGACCGATCACCGCGACCGTCCCAGCATCCATGACGCCGCGCCCAAGCCGAGGAAGAAGAGCGCTGCACCGGCGAGGGCGAGCACCGCGCCCATGCCCTCGTAGACGGGCATGCCCCCACGCATGGCGAGATAGGCGGGGGGCGCCATTCCAAGCACCATCACGGTGGCCCGCACCGGAGAGGTCGACATCCTCACCTCTGCGATGATCTCGGCCCGGGCGATGGCCACCGAGCCGATCTCGTCGAACAGATCGGCGACCCTCGCCCCGCTGCGTTGCGCCGGACCGAGGATCACCGACAACTCGGGCCCGATCTCGGGGAGGTCCTCCGCGATCGCATCGGCCACATCGGTCAGTGAGGCACCGCTCGCCGCCAGCTCGGCGCCGACGCGACTTCCCACCGATCGGGCTGAGACCTCGAGGGCTCGACGGAGCGAGGACCCCGCCCGAAGCTCAGAGCCCGCCGCCTCGCAAAACGACGCGGCCCGACTCTCCTCCGTGCGGCGTCCCCTCCAGACGGCATATGCCACCAGTAGCGAAGCAGGCACCGGAGCGAGCACTGCGGCAGCCAGCAAGGTCACTCGGCGCCACTCCATCCCTGCTCCCCACGCCCCGGCGAGCCCCAGGACCTCCATCATGGGCGGCCGGCCTCGAGCTCGGGCATGGCGACGATGGACACGATGCGCCGGGCCGCGCCGACCCTCTCGATCTGGCAAATCAGGTCAATCGCCGAGCGCAGCTGTCGGCTCACCGCGGCCTCGGAGGTGTCTCCGGCGGTCAGGGCGAGTGTCTCCAGCCTCCAGATCGCCTCCTCCGGGCTATTGGCGTGGACCGTGGTCATCGAGCCCCTGTGGCCGGTGTTGAGCGCCGAGACCAGGTCGAGCGTCTCCGGCCCGCGCACTTCGCCCACGATGATCCTGTCGGGTCGCAAACGGAGAGCCGAACGAACTAGCTCCCTGATGGTGATGGCCCCGACGCCTTCGGCATTGGGCGGTCTTGCCTCCAGACGCACCACATGGCCTGGTATGGAGAGCTCGGCGGCATCCTCGATGATCACGATCCTCTCCCCCACCGGAATCTCGGCGCCGAGCAGATTGAGAAGGGTGGTCTTGCCGGTCCCGGTCCCTCCGGAGACCACCATGGTCTCGGTGGCGAGCACCGCCTCCCGGAGACGAGCCACCTGATCTTCACTTGCCGTCCCCGACTCGACCAGGTCGTGGAGAGTGGCGATCCTCTGGCTGAAGCGACGGATCGCCACCAGAGGGTGGCTCACCGCGGCCGGGGGAAGGACGGCATGAAGCCGGCTCCCGTCGTGGAGACGAGCGTCCACCATGGGGGCCAGACGGTCGATCCTGAGCCCGAGTGGGGCTATCGCCCTCTCCACCGTGGAGACCAGGTGCTCCGCGGAGTCGAAACACACCCCTGCCGGCTCCAATCCGTTGCCGCGGTCCTGCCATACCTCGAAGGGACCGTTCACCAGGATGTCGGTGATCTCCGGGTCATCGAAAAGAGGCTGAATCGGGCCCAGGCCCATCACCGCCCCAACTACTGGCTCGACCTGGTCGCCGGCTCTCCACGGAGACTCGGAGGCGAGGATCCGAATCGCCTCGGCACGGACCGAATCCCGGGAGAGGGTGGTTTCGCCGAGGGCTATCGCCCTGCTCACGCGCTCGGTCACGCCCACGGCAGCGTCCACACCTCTCGCCAGGCCCGGACCCACCGATCAAGCCGGGGCAAGCCTCCGGCGAGCATCCGCTCGGCCGCCGCCCGGCGCAACGAGGGAAGAACCGGTCCCGGGCCCGGAGGGCTGCTCCCACCCGGCACCCTTTGCCATACGGCCGCTCCCCCGTGGTCGGGGGCGAGCCAACCCGGGTAGAGGGGGAACAGCGGGGCGGTGGGACCGTCCCAGCCCGAGGGGCTGGCCCTGACGACGACCGCGGGCCAATGACGGGCGAGCCGGTGCACCAGCCCTACCACGGACTCGGGGGCGAGCCCCCCGGCGGACACGAAGGCGACACCGGTTCGTCCGGGCGCCAGCTCCTCGAGCCGCGGGCCATCGGCTGCAATGTCGGCAAGCGTCCGGCTGCGCGGCAGGTGCAGCCCCAAGCCCATGTCGACTATCAGGGCGGTTCCCACCGAAGCAGCGAGCCCGATGGGCCCCAGAAGCGACATCACCGGATCTGCTGATGCAACGGCGAGCACGCCTGGTCTCCCCATCCCATCCATGCCCGGAACATATGGGCACCCAGGGGAGGTGACAAGACCCTCGTCGGGGCCCGGTTAGTTTGACCTCATGGTCGCAGCGGCCTTCTTCGACCTGGACAAGACGATCATCGCCAAGTCCTCCACCCTGGCATTCAGCCGATCCCTGTACAGGGCCGGAATGCTCAACGCCCCAACCCTGGCCAAGGCCGGGATCGCACAGGCGTACTTCCGGGCATTTGGCGCGGACCATGACAAGTTGCAGCGGGTCAAGGACGAGCTGGGGAGCCTGACCACCGGATGGAAACGGGACCGGATCGTAGAGCTGATCGAGGGGACCGTGGAAGAGGTAGTGGAGCCACTGGTGTACGCGGAGGCCCTGGCCATCATCGCCGGCCACCGGGCGAGGGGGCGGCGCGTCTTCGTCGTCTCCGCGAGCCCCGAGGAGATAGTCCGGCCCTTGTGTGCCTACCTCGGCCTCGAGGATGTCATCGCCACGAGGGCCGAGGTGGACGAGGAGGGCCGGTACACCGGCCGTCTGGAGCGATTCGTCTACGGGCAGGGCAAGGCGGACGCCATCGTCACGGCCGTCGGCTCCGAAGGGATAGATCTCGAAGCCAGCTACGCATACTCGGACTCCATCACCGATGTTCCCATGCTGGACCTCGTGGGGCACCCGGTGGTGGTCAACCCTGACGCTGCCCTCGCCACCCATGCCGCGACACAGGGTTGGGAGGTGCGCCACTTTCGGCTCGCAGTCACCCTCCGAGACCGGATCGCCGCCAAGGCAATGCCCGGGGCCGCGGTGGCAACCGGGGTGGCTGCAATCCTCGCCTATTGGGCGCTCAAGACCCGGAGGGCGTGAGCAAAACCTGCCATGCGATGCCGATCTCCCGGACAGCATCCAGAAGGCCTTCAGGGTCGACGGGCCCGCACCGCAGATCGTCGAGCACCACCCGGTTGAGCATGAATGCATCGACTGCCCAGAGGCGATCGCGATCGACCGAGCCGCCGATGAGCCCCTCCGGCTCCACCCGCTTCACCGCGTCCGTGACTCTGGACACGAGAAGGGTGGCCGGACCGGCACGAGGGGGGACCTCCCAATCGAGGAGCGTCCCGCCCGGTGCGACGATCACCCAGCTCTCTCCAACGGACAGGCCCGCTTTCAGGGCGGGAATGTCGATCACCGGGACGAAAGTAGCCTCGGTACGTGGTATCGAGAGCGATGGTGGTGGTGGCCGCCGGGTCGAGCACCAGGTTCGGCGGGGACAAGCTGATCGAGCAGGTCGCCGGTCTCCCCCTCATCGCTCACACCATGGCCGCCGTCACGGCGACGGTCGACGTGTGCATCCTGGTGAGTCGGCCCGAGCAAGCCGAGCGGCTGCGCAACCTCGACCTCGGGGGTGACGTCGTCGTTGGGGGATCCACCCGCACCCTGAGTGAGATGGCCGGCCTGGCCGCACTGGGTGACCCGCCGGATCTCATCGGCATACACGACGGGGCGAGACCACTGGTCAGCGGGGGGCTCATCGGGAGGCTCTTCGAGACGGCGCGAGAAGTCGGCGGTGCCGTCCCGGTCCTGGCCTCCGAAACCTTCTTCGTCGAGCAGACGACTCTGCAGCCGGTGTCGCGTTTGGTGACGGCGCAGACCCCCCAGGTGTTCAACGGCCCCGCACTGATGGCGGCCTACGTGCGGGCGGCCCGCTCCGGGTACGAGGGCCGGGACACCGCCGAGATCATGGAGCGATTCTCGGAAGTCCCCATCGCCGCCGTGCCCGGTGAGCCGGGCAATTTGAAGGTCACCTATCCCTCCGATCTGGAGGAAGTGCGTCGAAGACTCACAGCTCCTTCTCGTAACGAACCTCGGTGACCTGCGTTCCGCCGATCTCCTCGAGCTTGAGGCCGTCTCCCAAGACCCAGCCTTGACGCTCGTAGAACTCACGCGCCCTGGCGTTTGCGTCGAGCACCCACAGGAGCGCCCGTTGGAAGCCCTGGGCGCGAAGATGGTCCTCTCCGGCTTCGAGCAGGGCTCGTCCGTGGCCCTTTCCCCAGTGGTCCGGATGGGCATAGATGGAGAGGATCTCGCCCCACCCCGGCTCGGACGAGGCCGATGGCCAGCAAAACGCGACCACCTCTCCGTCGGCCTCCGACACCAACACACTGTCACCGGCCCCGATCCGCTCGGAGAAGAACTGGATCCGTCTTTCGATGTCGAGCCGCTCGAGGAACTCGTCGGGGAACAACCCTCGATAGGCGTGCTGCCACGAGGTGATGTGGACCTCGGCGAGGCGGGTGGCGTCATCCCGGGCTGCCGGGCGGATCACTCCTCTTCAGCGCTTCCCGGCTCGAGCTCCTCGTCGGGCCCGCCCAGAACCCACATGGCAAGGGCCGACAGCGAGGCCGCGGCAAAGGCGACCGCCAGCCACCCAACCCGTTGCGTCGCCCCGGTGAGACCCTCGGCCTCGTCCGTACCGCCCCCAGAGCTCCGACCTACGAGATCTACGCCGAGCTCGTGCAGGGTCACCGCATCGGAGAGCCCTCCGTTGGGCCCCACCGCCTCGAAAACAACCGCGAAGTTGCGTGGTGCGAGCTGGGTGGTGATCCCGAAGACCCCGTCGCCCCGGGCAAGGAGGGGAAGGGTCAGCTCGGGCTGGTTGTCGAAGCGAACATGGGCCACGACTGCCTCGACCGCGACCAGCACCTCGACCTCGAGGTCGATCGTGATTGCCGCCGGGTTGCGCTGAAGGAGCTCCGCGGAAGCAGATCCGAACGCCCCCCCGAGCTGGATTGCGGCCACCACCAGGAGCACACCTCTCATCACACCCTCCATTCTGGTCCATAGAGGAGAAGGGCCCCGATCGGGGCCCTTCTCGCTACATGTCGCGGGTGACGGTCACTCCTCGACGCGCTCCTTGAGATTCTTGGAGGCGGAGAAGTGAGGGTAGTTCTTCGCCGGGATGGTGATGGTCGCCCCGGTGGCGGGGTTGCGCCCCTGACGCGCCGACCGATGCTTGGTGCTGAAGCTGCCGAACCCGGTGATGTTCACCTTCTGCCCGGCGTCCAGCTCAGTCGCAATGATCCCTTTCCCCGGGTCTGTCGAGAAGATGATGTCGATGATGTCCGAGGCCTGCGCCTTGGAGATATCGGCCTTGTCGGCGAGCTTGTCCGCCATCTCGGTTTTGTTCACATGCCCTCCTTGGGTCGATGAGCTCGCGGCATTGTGGTCGCGAAGGTGGGCAAACCATAGGCGAAAACGCCTCCGTCACCTACTTTCTCCGGTCTTTACGATCTGATCCATGAGTGTGCGATATCGGACCGTGGGGGACGTGGCCGTGATCACCTTCGACCGCCCCGAGCGTTACAACAGCATCGACCAGGGTCTGTCATCGGACGCCACCCAGGCGCTGGCCCGCGCCGGTGCGGAGTCGAGAGCCGTGGTTCTCACCGGCGCAGGCAAGGCCTTCTGCTCCGGTGCAGACCTGGCCGCCATGAAGGAGGGTTACGACCGGGGCCAGCCCGACCTGGGCCGATACCTGGACGAGATGTTCCACCCCCTGGTCCATGCCCTGGTCGGTTGTGCGGTGCCCACGGTGGCCGCTATCAACGGGGTGGCCGCAGGAGCCGGCCTCGGCTTGGCGCTTGCCTGCGACATCAGGGTGATGGCGGAATCGGCCTTCTTGACCTCGGCATTCACCGCCATCGGTCTGGTCCCCGATTCCGGAACCACTTGGTGGCTTCCCCAGCACCTCGGGGTATCACGGGCGATCGAGCTCGCCATGACCAACCGCAGGGTGGACGCCGAGGAAGCGAGAGAGCTGGGTCTCGTGGCAAAGGTCAGCCCCGACGACGAGGTCCTGGCCACTGCGCTCGAGATCGCGGACTCCCTGGCAGACCTGGTCCCGGACTCCCTGGTCGCCGCCCGCCGGCTCATCCGGGAGGCGGCCGGGATGAGGTTCGAGGAGGCACTGGGGGCGGAGCGAGCTGAGCAGGCCCGGCTCGGCGCTACGCCGGAGCACCTGGAGGGCGTCGCCGCTTTTCTGGAGAAGCGGCCGCCGGACTTTCGCAATCCCTGAGCCCGGTTCTACCGGAGGTTTAGCGGAGGGCGAAGCCCCCCGCGCCCGGAGTCACGGCTTGACCAGGTAGATCTCCAGGGTGAGCCGGCCGGCATCCCCGTGGCCGAATGCCACCGCGATCTCGTCATTGAGCCAGGCGAGGTCTTCGTTGCCGGTGGAGAAGGTGATCAACTCCTTGGGGTCGGCGGAACGGTCCGGGTTGGAGATGGACACTCCCGCCCCTCGATAGGAGACAGCCTCCTTCTTCTCCCCGATCACCCCCCTGATGTCGAGGTCCATGTTCCCGTCACTTCGAACCGTGACGTAGTCGACACCCTTGACCGGGCGCTCACCTTCCCAGTGAGGGCCGGTAGCCGTGCCCTCGAAGGGGAAGTCGATCCTCATGCCTCCCGGGCCGGAGCCGATGATGTTCATGCCGAGCTCGGCGGTCACGGAGCACAATTTGTCCAGGGTCGGCATGTCAACACCTCATCGCTAGCTCTCTGGGCGATCACCGTAGCGCGAGCCGGCGAGGAGCGACCTCACCTCTTCGTCCGTGGTCTGGGAGAAGTCCTGATACCACGCCCCTACGGCTCCGAAGAACCGGGGAGACTCGAGGACCACGACCCGATCGGCCAGCTCGCCGATGGCGTTCGCCGTCTCGGCGGGGGCCACCGGAACCGCCACCCAAACCTCATCCGCCTGCCTCGACTTGATCACCTCCACCGCGGCACGTGCCGTGGAACCCGTGGCCAGTCCGTCATCGACGATGATCGCGGTGGTACCTGAGGGATCGATCGCGGGTGCGCTGCGACGATACTCGACCAGACGTCTCTCCAGCTCGCGGGTCTCCCGCTGGACCACCTCCTGAAAGGTGGCCTCGTCCACCCCCGCAGCTGCCAGAACCTCCTGATTGCGAATGACGGTCCCGCCCTCCGAGATCGCCCCCATGGCGAGTTCCGGTTGATAAGGGACGCCCAGCTTTCTCACCACCAGGACGTCCATTGGACAGTCCAACCTGGCTGCCACCTCGTACCCGACCGGTACCCCGCCCCGAGGAAGGGCGAGGACGAGAGGGTTGAGCGGGTCGAGCCCTGCCAGAGCTTCGCCCAGGGCGCGTCCCGCCTCATACCGGTCGCTGAATCGACCCCTCATGTCTCACCCAGTGGAGACTGTCTTATCGGAGGCGTCGAGGACCTCGTCGAGGACCTCGACAAATCGCCGGTTTTCATCCTCCGAGCCCACGGTCACTCGCATCCAGCCCTTGGACAGCGGTCGCATGATCACCCCGTGGCGCAAGAAGGCCGCGGCAAGCTCGCCCGAGTCCTCCCCGGGCATCTCGAAGGCCACGAAGTTGGTGTGGCTCTGGGGAGACGGGAGACCCCGCTCGGCAAACACGCCCTCGAGGTAGCGGCGAGCCGCCGCGTTCGCCTCCCGACGGCGCCTGACCTCGTCGGGCTGAGCGAGCGAGGCGAGGGCGGCCGCCTGGGCCACCTGGTTCACCGTCAGCGGTGCCTGCGCCCGCCGGATCAGGCTCAATGTCTCCGGCTGGCCCACCGCGTATCCAATGCGCTGCGCGGCGAGCGCGTAGATCTTGGAAAAGGTTCTCAGAACCACGACGTTGGGGCGCTTCACTGCCAGGGGGATCGCCGTTCGGTAGCGCTCGTCGGTGACGTAGTCGTGATAGGCCTCGTCTATGGCGACCAGGACCGACCCGGGAATGGCGTCCACGAATTCTTCGATCTCTCCAGGGTCCTTGATGGTCCCGGTGGGGTTGTTTGGGTTGCACAGGTAGACCACGCGGGTGTCGTCGTCGATCGCGGCGGCAATGGCGTCCAGGTCGAGCTCGTAATTGTCGTCGAGCGGGACCTCGACGTGCTCGGTCATGGCCCACGCCGACACGAAGCGGTACATCACGAAGCTGGGCCAGCCGTACACGGCCTTGGTCCCCGGCCCCCCAACCGACTGGGCGATCTCCGCCAGCAATGCGACGCTTCCCGCCCCGAAGAGCACATTGCCGAAGTCGACTCCCAACTCGGCGGCCAGACGGTGGCCGAGGTCCCAGCAATCCGGGTTGGGGTAGCGGTTGGCGCGCTTCATCGCCCCGGCAGCCGCCTCGATGACACCGGGGAAGGGTCCCTCCGGGCTCTCATTGGATGCCAGCTTGATGACACTCCCGACGTCGAAGCCGAACTCGCGGGCGACATCGGTGATGGGACGGCCCACTTCGTAGGGGGTGAGCGCCGCGATGTCGGGCCGGAACCTTGGCACGGCGCCAAGTTAACCAAGCGATGACGGCCCTGCCCCGGTTGTGGCAGACTCGGGGCCCAATGGGCCGATGGGAAACGCTCCGCGTAATCGACGAGCACGGGAAGCTGGTCGGCGAGGACCCGGGTCTGGATCCCAACCTCTACCAGGACATGTATCGGGACATGGTCCTCGCCCGGGAGCTCGACCGGCGCATGCTGGGGCTGCAGCGTCAGGGCCGCATCGGCACCTACGCCATGCTCGAGGGCCAGGAGGCGGTGCAGATCGGCTCGGCGCTGGCCTTGGAGCCCAACGACTTCGTCTTCCCTTCCTACCGGGAGCACGGCGTGCAGATCACAAGGGGCCTACCCCTGGAGGTGCTCCTCGCCTACTGGAAGGGGCTCCCCAACGCCGGGTGGGACATGGAGAAGTACCGCACCGGGATCGTCACTGTTCCCATCGCCAGCCAACTGCCTCACGCCGTCGGGTACTCCTACCTGACCAAACTGCGAGGCGAGGACACCGTCACCGCGGTCTACTTCGGCGACGGGGCAACCTCCGAGGTCGACTTCCACACCGGAATGAACTTCGCCGGTGTGTGGAGAACCCCCACCGTGTTCATCTGCGCCAACAACCTCTACGCCATCTCGGTGCCATACGAGAAGCAGACCGCCTCTGAGACGATCGCCCAGAAGGCCGACGCCTACGGGTTCGAGGGCCTCCGCGTCGACGGAATGGACCCGATTGCGGTCTACCTGGCCACCCGACTCGCCGCCAACCGCGCCCGGGAGGGCAAGGGCCCCACCCTCATCGAGGCCCTCACCTACCGATACGGACCCCACGCCACCGCCGACGATCCCAGTCTCTATCGCTCCGAGGACGAGGTCCTCGAATGGCGGGAGAAGGATCCGATCGACCGTCTCCGGCGCTTCTTGGAGGATCGCGGGGAGTGGGACGAGCGCGCCGGGGAGAAGGTTGCCATGGAGGTGGCCGATGCCGTGTCGGCGGCAATCGCGTCCATCGAGGCCGAGCCCCTCCCGACCCGCGACGACGCAGTGCGACATGGCTTCCATCGGATCCCGGCTCACGTCGTGGAACAACTCCACGCCATGCAGCGGGCCCACGGTGAGGACGAGACCCGATTCACCCGTGACGAGATCTGGCAGATCGGTGAGGACGAGCTGCCCGAGGGGCCCACGGAGACACTCACCATGGCCGGGGCCATCAACGCCGCTCTCCACGAGGCCATGGACCGCGACGAACGAGTGATCCTCCTCGGCGAGGACGTGGCGGTGGCGGGAGGCGTATTCAGGGTCACCGAGGGGCTTCTCGACGAGTTCGGCGAGGATCGCGTGATAGACACCCCACTCAACGAGTCGGGGATCGTGGGCACTGCCATCGGAATGGCCCTCGCCGGCGCCCGCCCCGTTGCCGAGATCCAGTTCGACGGGTTCGTCTACCCGGCCTTCGACCAAATCGTGAGTCACCTGGGCCGGTTCCGTTACCGGACCCGGGGCCAGTCGGCTGTCCCGGTCGTGGTGCGGTTCCCCAACGGCGCCGGGATCGGTGCCCATGAGCACCATTGCGACTCTCCGGAGGCCTACTTCGTTCATGCTCCCGGGCTGGTGGTGATCTGCCCCTCAACCGCCGTCGATGCCAAAGGGCTGCTCGCCGCGGCGCTCGAGGGAGAAGACCCGGTGATCTTCCTCGAGCCCAAGGTGCTCTACCGGGCTCGGCGGGAAGAGGTGCCTGCCGACCACTACACACTTCCCATCGGGAGGGCGAGGGTGCGACGGGAGGGCACCGACCTCACCCTGATCACCTACGGGGGGATGGTGCCCGTCTCGCTCGAGGCGGCGGAAGGCGTGGATGCGTCGGTCGAGGTCATCGATCTGCGCACCCTGTTCCCCTGGGATCGGCAGACCGTCCTGGCTTCGGTCGAGAAGACTGGACGCGCCCTCATCGTGCAGGAGCCTCAGGGCACTGCGGGGGTTGGGGCGGATATCGCCGCCGTTCTTGCCGAGGACGCAATGTACCTCCTCGAAGCGCCGGTGATCAGGGTCACTGGCTTCGATGTGCCCTGGCCTCAGTTCGCCATCGAGAAACACGCCCTGATCGATCCGGCACGGGTTGTCGCCGGTATCGAGGAGGCACTGTCCCGCTGAAGGGGCGGGCTCTGTTCGCTCACCACCGCCCGGGGGAGGTCCGTGCACGGTGGCCGGGGAACCGTCATCTCCCCACGCGATGAGGTAAGATCCCACTGTGAGTCGTAAAGACCAGGGCTGGGCTCGATTGGCCGCGGTGGCGTGTCTCGTCGGGTGGCATCACTACGGCGAGGACCATGGCGTCGGCGCCGGGATCCTGCGACGTGTCTGCGAGGTGTGCGGGGCGGTGACCATCGACCTCCGGGGGGCCGATGAGCTGTCGGATCCGCCCGCCCGAACCCGCCAGGCCATCTCCTCTCCGGGCTCCGACCGCTGACCGACGGCCTCTAACCTCGGACCGGTGACTCGTCTGGTCAGCGCTGCCGGGGGCTTGGTTTTCAAGACCACCACGAAGGGCAGGCTCAAAGTGCTCCTCGCCCATCGCCCCGCGTATGACGATTGGGGGTTTCCCAAGGGCAAGGCCGACCCTGGGGAGACCAGTGAGGAGACCGCGGTCCGTGAGGTGCTCGAGGAGACGGGTTATCACTGTCGGATCGTGGCCCCTCTCGGCGCCACCCGGCATCGCATCGACGGTGGTGTCAAAGAAGTCCACTGGTATGCCATGAGACCGCTCCCCGACAGCCCGGGATTCACGCCCAACGCCGAAGTCGACGAGATCGAGTGGGTCGGGCGTAAGAAGGCTCGGAAGAACCTCGACTACGAGAGCGACCGCCGGCTCCTCGGAGAGGCCGACCTCAAGGCGCTCGCCCAGACCGGAAAGCTGCGTCTCCTCAGACATGGGTTGGCGGGAAATCGGGACGGGTGGGAAGGCGAGGATCGGGTCCGGCCCCTGACCAAGAAGGGGCGGAAGCAGGCCGAGGCGATAGCCGCAGGCCTCGCCAACGCCGGAATTGAGCGCATCGTCACCAGCCCCTACCACCGCTGTGTCCAGACGGTGGAGCCCGTGGCGGAGATGAGCGGCGCCAAGATCGAAAAGGACGACGCCCTCGCAGAGGAGGCCGACATCGACGCCGCCTACGCCCTGGTCGACTCGCTAGTAGGCGCCAATGCCGTGCTGTGCTCGCATGGGGATGTGATCCCTGCACTGGTCAACCGGTTGATGTGGGCCGGACTCACCCTCGAGTCGCACTTCTACTGTGCCAAAGGCTCCATCTGGGAAGTCGACGTGGAGCGGGGTAAGTTCACCTCGGGTCGCTACGTCCCGCCCCCCCAGCTGTGACTCTTCAGACGCTCTTGGTTCCCGCCGACCAGTCCGCGTAGAGCGAGGAGTAGACGCCACCGGAATCGACCAGCACGCGGTGCGGCCCGCGCTCGACGAGACGACCCTGATCGAAGACCAGGACCTCATCGGCTCCCTCGGCCGTCGAGAGCCTATGGGCGACGGTCACAGAGGTGCGGTGGGCGGTGAGCTGGTCGATGGCTCGGCGCAGGGCCACATCGAGGACCGGGTCCACCGCCGAGGTCGCCTCATCGAGGACCAGGAGATCGGGGGTGCCTATCCAGGCCCTCACCAAGGCGATGAGCTGGCGCTCACCGGCGGAGAGGTTGCCGCCCCGCTCTCCCACCCTGGTGTCGAGCCCGGCGGAAAGGCCCTCCACCCAGTCGCCCAGGCCCAACTCGTGAAACGCAGTCCACACCTCGGCGTCCTCGGCCCCGGGAGACCCGTATCGCACGTTGTTCGCGATCGTGTCGTCGAAGAGAAAGCCCTCCTGGGGGACGAAGGCGACCCGGTCCCGCAGCTCGGCGAGTCGGATCTTCCGCAGCGGCACGCCACCCAGATAGATCGAGCCGCTGGTCGGATCGAGCAACCTGACCAGGAGCTTTGAGAACGTGGTCTTTCCCGAGCCGGTCTCACCCACGACCGCGATCCTTGCCCCGACCGGGATATCGACGCTGACATCGGTCAGCACCGGCGGCCCCTCCGGATAGGCATAGGTGACCCGGTCGAGACGGGCGCTCAAGCCCCCGGGACGCAGACTCTCCGGCTCGTCCGGCTCCTCGATCTCGATGGGCCCGTCGAGTACGGAGACCACCCGGCGGAGCCCTGAGGCCGCCGACTGGGCGAAGTCCAAGGTCTCCACCACTATCTGGAGAGGCTCGATCATGAGGTTGGCCAGAAAGAAGAAGGCCACCAGGGTCCCCGCCGTCATACCCTGCTGGGAGCCCAGGAGAACGCCGGCCACCACCAACGCCGCAGTGAGGAGCCCGGCGAAGACCTCGGCGGTCGAGAACAGGATGTTGCCGAAGCGGGCGGTGTGGAACTCGACACGGAAACGGCGCTCCAGCGCTTCGGCGACTCGCTCCTTGGTGCTGGCCTCCACCCCGTAAGCCCGGACCACGGGTATGGCTGAGATCGACTCGCTGAGGACGCCAAGAGAAATTCCGACCTCCTTGCGGACTAGGTCGTAGTTGCGGGCGAGAACTCGTTGGAACCACCGCATCAGGAACAGGTAGATGAGCACGCCTCCCAGAGCGATCAGGGCGAGCCGCCACTCGTAGGCCAGCATCACTCCGGTGGCCAGCATCACCTGGCTGGAGGCGATGATCAGACCGACGCCACCCCACTCCATGAATTCCTGGAGAGTCGTGATGTCGGAAGTGACCCGGGATACCAGAGTCCCACGGCGTTCGGACTGGACCAGGAGCACCGACTGACGGATGATGTGCCCGAAGGTCTTGGTTCGAAGGTCGGAGAGCCCGGTGGACGAAGTGTTGACCAGACGGAGAAGCGCCAGCCGTCCCACGACCACTCCCACGACCAGGGCCGCCAGCGCGATCGATGCCTTGGTCATCACCCCCGCCATGTCCACCCCGTCAGGGGCGAGGATCTCCCCGTCGATGACCTGCTGGATCACGATGGGGGTGATCACGGTGATGGCCTGACCGGTCATGGCGAGCACCAGGGTGAGGCGCAGCCCGCGGCCCAGGACCGGAGCCTCCTGGATGGCCCGGCGCAAAAGGGCGCTGGTGGATCGGGAGTCGCTCACGTCGCTTCCTGCTCCAGACGCCTCGCCTCGCGTTCGTACGCCTGGACGAGACGTCGATAGCCGTCCAGATCCCGGAGCAGACTCTCGTGGGTTCCGTGACCGAGGATGCGGTGATCGTCCAGGTAGACGACTTCGTCGGCCAGCCTTATCGAGGAAGGCCGGTAGGCGACGATGACGATCGTCGAGGGGAGCTCTGCACCCTTCAGAGCCCTCAAGATGCTCGCCTCCACCGAGGGGTCGACCGCAGAAGTGGCATCGTCGAGAACGAGCAGCCGGGGCTTGCGCACCAATGCCCGGGCCAGGGCGAGACGCTGCCGCTGGCCACCGGACAATGTGGTCCCACGCTCACCGAGCTCGGTGTCGAGGCCGTTGGGGAGCTGGGCGATGAATCCCTCCGCCCCGGCCAGCCTGATCGCAGTGGCGATCTCGTCGTCGTCGAAGTGCCCTCCGAGGGTGATGTTGTCCCTCACGGAAGTGTCGAAAAGGAACCCGCTCTGGGCGACATACGACACTTCCTTGGGTAACTCGGACAGGGCGAAGTCACGCAGATCACGGTGATCGAGACGGATCCTCCCCGAGCCGGGATCCCAGAGCCGGGCGAGGAGCAGACACAGCGTGGTCTTCCCCGACCCGGTGGGGCCGACTACGGCCAGCGTCGTCCCGGCGGAGAGGTCGAGGTGCAGGCCTGACAGCACCGGCTCGGTGTCGTATGCGAAGTCGATCTCGCCCGCGCTGATTTCGGCGGGCCCACCTTCGGCTCTCGCCTCCGAGGACCCATAGGCGACGAACTCGTCGGCATCCAGCACGGCCTGGACCCGCTGCCATCCGGCAAGACTTCCCGCCAGGTCCCAGAGCACGTAGCCGATGAGCTGGATGGGGAAGGCGAGGAGCGCCAGCAGATAGGCCACCGTCACCACGTCGCCGGGGGTGATCGCTGCCGCCTCGATACGAGCTGCCCCCACCACCAGGAGCACGATGATCAGCGCCTGGGGCAGCGCCCTTATCACCACCTGGTAGTTGGTCCAGGTCGAGTTGATGTCGATGAGCCGGTCCCGGAGACGGTCACTGGAACGACTGAAGCGGTCCACCACGTAGCCTTCCCGACCAAGTGCCTTGACCGTGAGAGCACCGTCGAATACCTCATGGGCCACCGACGAGACCACTCCCCTGCTCCGCTGGACTTCCTCCCACAGGGCATAAGTCACCCAGCTTCCATGGATGTCTATGACGACCACCACGACCAGCCCGATGACGGCTCCCAAACCCAGCCAGGGGTCGATCAGGGTGATCATCGTGACCGTGCCCACCAGGAGCAGCGATACTCCAGTCGCATAGGGAAGCGGGCCCAGCACTCCGGTTCCCTGATCGGTGTCGGAGTCGGCCACAGCGAGGAGGTCGCCGATCGCCTGGCGATTGAACCACGACATCCGCAGCGAGAGCTGATGGGCGAGTAGGAGGTTCCGGACATCCTGACGCGTCTTGTACTGGATCCAGCCCGCGGAGGTCCTGCGCAGGACGATGCCGGCGGCCTTGAACACGGCCACCCCGACGATGAGGGCCGCCGCGGGAACGAGCAGCCCAGCCGGGTCGACCCCCCGGTCGAGCACCGGGATCACCACCGTGTCGGTTACCCATCCGACCACGAGAGACGCCAGGACGATGGCTGCCACGAAGATGGCGGCCCCGAAGACGGCGAGAGCAAACGATCCGGGATGGGCTCTCACGAACCTCCAGATGAGGCGGGCGCCGTCGCGCACCACCAACCAGGGTGTCATCGTTCGGGACATGGCAGGGCAACCTACGACTTCAAGTGTGGTTCAAGTCAAGCCCTGATCCGACCTGACAGGGCCGTCGGGCAGGTTAGAGCCGTCGCTCGACCAAAGCAGGTGAATTACCGGTGAGCGTGAGTAAATGACGTCGCTGAGCGACGTCATTTACTCACGCTTGAGTTACGCCGGGCGGATCAGACCAGATCGGCCTCGCGGATGCCGAAGGACGGATGACGAAGACGGCAGAGAGCCAGCTTCTCGAGTTGGCGAATTCGCTCACGTGTGAGGTTGAACTCGTCTCCGATCTCCTCCAGGGTTCGGGGGACCCCGTCGTAGAAGCCGTAGCGGAGCGCGAGGATCCTGCCTTCGCGGTCTGGGAGCCTCTCGATCGAATCCCGCAGCGAGTTGGCGACGTCCATCTCCTCGGTCATGGCGACCGGATCGGCCGCGTCCTCGTCCTCGATGAAGTCACCGAGCTGAGCGCCGTCCTCACCGATCGGCTGCTCCAGGGACACGGTGTCGGCGACGCTGAGTGCCAGCTCGACCTTGTCCACGGTGACCCCGGCCTCCGCGGCGATCTCGTCGGGCTTCGGATCACGCCCCAGCTCCGCCTTGAGCGAAGCCTGCGCGGCGCGCACCGCGGCGAGGGTGTCATGGAGATGGACAGGGATGCGCACGGTCCGCGACTTGTCGGCGATGGCTCGGGTGATCGCCTGGCGGATCCACCAGGTGGCGTAGGTGGAGAACTTGAAGCCCTTGCGCCAGTCGAACTTCTCCACGGCACGGATCAAACCGAGATTCCCCTCTTGAATCAGGTCGAGGAAGTCGATCCCGGAGGTGTTGGCGTACCGCCGGGCATTGGCGACGACCAGCCGCAGGTTGGCGGTGAGGAAGTCGTCCTTCGCCTGGGCGCCACGGCGGGCGAGACGACGGAGCTCCATCTCCTCGCGCTTGTTCTTGAACTCGCCGTTCTCGAGCTTCTCGGCGGCCTCCTCGCCGGACTCGATCTTCTGGGCGAGCTCGACCTCCTGTTCCGCCGTGAGCAGGTCGTATTCACCGATCGCGGTCAGATACTGGGATACGAGATCGGTGGTGAGACGGCCGCGCTCGTCGGTCAGCTTCGAGCTGAGACGAATGCGACGCGGCTTCTCGGTCTTGTCGTTACGCGTTTCAGTGGCAGCCATGATTCCTAGAGTCCTCCGACGGGCACTTAGCGGGATTGCGACCCGAGACCCAACTATACGCACGGGGACCGCTTTGTGAACCCCCCTGATTCTCAGGGCCCAAAGTGAGCTTACCCGGGGCCCTCTGGCCCCAAACTCCGCAGGGCCACCACTATCAACCCCCGGGCGACCAGGTTGATTCCGCCTTCTTCGGGATCGATCTCGTAGCCGTCGGCTTCCTCGAGATGCCTGAGGTAAATCCGCTCCTGGGCGATCAGATCGTGCGGGCCGGACATCATCGTCGTCGCCAGGGGCCCGAACGGGCGATCCCGGCCGAGACTTCCCCTGAACCTGTTGATCCCGGCGCTGCCGGACACTTCGCCCGAGCGGAAGACCTCGAGGGTGAGGGTGGGGCCATCGAGCGTGGGCTGCAGCTCACCCCCTATGGCCAGGGACTCGACCATCCACCGTCCCGCCGGGAAGCTCACGGTCTGGTGGGA
>CAZAHX010000012.1:0-3978 GCA_964485005.1 uncultured Acidimicrobiaceae bacterium
CCCCACCGGGAGATCTATCCGGTCGACGGTGTCGCTGGTGACCGAGCGCTGCTTCTTGCGGTAGAAGTCGATGGCGGTGCGTCGAGCGATGGCATAGATCCAAGGGGCAAGCTCCCGCTCCGGATCGAATTTGGATGCAGCTTGCCATGCCTTCACAAAGGTCTGCTGTGTGGAGTCGGCGGCGAGGCCGTGGTCCCTGAGGATGCTCAGCGATATGGCGAAGACCGGACCGCGGAAACGCTCGTACACAGTCTTCACCGCGGCCTCTTCCCCGGCACGGAAACGCTCCAGGACATCCCTGTTCACCCGGCTGATTGTGCCAGGGAGCGCGAACCATGAGAGGCGAATGTGCGTAGAGGGGGTGACTGACCAGAGGAGTTGATCTGATGCGATTGCGAATAGTCCTGACGGTGCTGGCTCTGTTGGTGGCCGCCTGCGGTGATGACGGGGGAACCGCCACCACCCCAGCCGCCGGCGACGACGCCACCGCCACCACCACCGCCGCCGCCGGCGACGACGCCACCACCACCCCAGCCGAGACCTTGGCCGGTGTCCATGTTGGGGACACCGAGGCAGGGACGGCCCTCGTGGGCCCGGATGGGCTGACTCTGTACGTGTTCACCGCCGACATCAATGGGGAGAGCACCTGTTATGACGCCTGCGCCGAACTGTGGCCTTCGGTTCCGGCTGATACCGAGATCGGAGCCGACCTCGACGCCGCCATGTTCGGCACCACCACCCGGGAGGATGGGAGTGAACAGCTCACCGTGAACGACATGCCGCTCTATTGGTACACCCCGGACGAGGCACCAGGGGACGCCAAGGGCCAGGGCTTCAACGGGGTCTGGTTCGTCGTCGATGCCGACGGCGCCATCGTCGAGGCCAGCGCCGCCGACGACACCGTGATCGATTACGACTACGGATACGGAGGCTGACGGCCCCCGGTGTGGGCGCGGGCCCTTTCGGTTCCTCGGAGCCCGCGCCCTCACCGGGTCGCTAAATAGCCGCTACGCACCGAGGCGTCCGGGGACTCGACGGTTCCTCGGGGCGCCACGGAAGGGTCTTTGTTCCCTTCGCGAAAGGTCCGGTTTCGGTTACGCAGCCTCATGTAAACGGTTACATTTCGATACCGGGGTCGGGACGACACCGACCTCGTCTGTATTCATCTAGGAGGAATGACCGTGCGTAAACCGCAACCGACGCGCCTCCTCGGACTTCTCGTCGTACTCACCATGGTGGTGGCGGCGTGTGGGGACGGGGCGGCCGACGAGACCACTACCACCGCAGAGCCGGCGGCGACGACCACCGAGGCGCCGGAAACCGCCACGACGGCCGCACCCGAGCCCACGGCCTCATTGCTCATCTGGGCGGACGCCAACCGGGCCCCGGTATTCGAATCGGTGTCGGAGGCCTTCACCGATGAGACCGGTGTCGAGGTCAACGTCGAGATCAAGGACTTCGGCGACATCCGTGAGGCCGTTTCCCTGGCCGGCCCCGCCGGCGAGGGTCCCGACCTCTTCGTCGGCGCCCACGACTGGACCGGTGAGCTGGCCGCCAACGGTTTGATCACCCCGGTCGAGCTGGGCGCCGCGGCGTCGGACTTCTTCCAGGTCGCCCTGGACGGGTTCACATATGAGGGACAGCTCTACGCGGTTCCCGTGGCCACCGAGGCCGTCGCCATGTTCTTCAACGCCGATCTCGTCGCGGAGGCCCCCACGACTCTCGAAGGCGTCCGTGAGGCCTGTGCCGGCATGGAGGGGATCGAGAACTGCATCGGCGTCCCCGGTGGTGGCGACGGGCCCGACCTCTATCACAACATCTGGTTCATCACCGCGCCGGGCGGATACATTTTCGCCTACGACCCGGCCACGGGTTACGACACCACTGACGTCGGTCTCGATTCCGAGGGCGCCATCGAGGGCGCCCAGGTGATCGACTCCCTCACCGAGGACGGCGTGATGGCCTCCACCAACTACGACACGGCCAAGAACCTATTCCTCGAGGGCAGCCAGCCCTTCTGGGTCACCGGCCCGTGGGAGGTGGGGACGCTCACCGACTCCGATCTCAACTGGGGAGTTGCCAAGCTGCCGACCATCAACGGCAACACACCGGCGCCGTTCGTCGGCGCCCAGGGGGTGTTCGCCTCGGCTTTCTCCGAGAACCCGGTGATCGTGCAGTCGTTCCTGGTCGACTTCATCGCCAGGACCGAGACCCAGCTCGCCCTGTACGAGGCAGATCCGCGCAACCCCGCCATGGACAGCGTGCTCGACGAGCTCGCCGACAACGAGGTGGTGCAGACCTTCACCCTCTCAGGGGCGGACGGCATACCCATGCCAAACATCCCGGCGATGAACGCGGTGTGGGGAGCGGCTGGTGACAACATCCTGGCGCTTCGAAACGGTGAGGTAGAGCCGGAGGCGGCGATGGAGGCGGCCGCCGCGCAGGTGCGCGAGGCGCTGGCCGAGTAGCCCGCCACTAGCGCGACCGGCGAGCGCGGGGTGAAGATCGAGACATGACCGTGTCTTCGAGCTCCACCCCGCGCTCGGCTGGCTTCTGGGTGCTGCTCGGGATCCTGGCGCTCATCGACGCGCTGGCCATCGCCGCCGCCCCAGCCCTGATCGCCGCCGAGCAATTGGGGCTGCTCGCCTTCCTCGGGGTGGCGGCCCTCTCCCTCAACGTGGTCTATCTCTGGCCGAGGGCGCGGGCCTCGAAGTGGATCCTCCCCGGATTCATATTCATGGCGATATTCGTGATCTGGCCGGTGATCTACACCGCCTTCGTCTCCTTCACCAACTGGTCCGACGGTCACATCCTGAGCAAACAGCAGGCGATCGAGCGACTAGAGAGCGAGACCATCAGGGGAGGCGAGGAAGCCGAGCTGCTCCCGCTCTATGTATTTCGGAACGACGCAGGGGAGATCCGGTTCTGGATCTCCGACGAGGAGGCGACCTACTTCGGCGAGCCCAGGGAGCGGTCCGAAGAACCCGATCCTGACTCCTTGGAGGACCCGCAGGCCCTGGGGGTGACCGACGACGATGGCGACGGGATCCCCGAGATAGTCGGCGACTTCCGCAGACTCGAGACTCGGGATCTCTTCGGGATGGCGGGGCAGCTGCAAACGCTGGTCCTCGATCTCCCCACCGGGATCGCCCGGGTGCAGACCATCGGGCAGATCGAGGTGGTCCAGGCCACCAGTCGCTACATCTACGACGAAGAGACCGACACCCTCTACGACGCCCAGCTCGACGTCACCTGCACCGAGGGCACCGGCAACTTCATCTGCGCCGGCCAGCCGGTCTCACCGGGCTGGCACGTCGTCATCGGATTCGACAACTACATCGCTGCCTTGACCCGACCCTCGCTGCGGGGCCCATTGGTCTCCATTTTCACCTGGAACATGGTTTTCGCAGCGGGGTCGGTCGTCCTGACCTTCGCTCTCGGCCTCGCCCTCGCCCTCGCCCTTCAGCCCGAGAAGATGAGGGGTAGGGCAACCTACCGATCGCTCCTGATCATCCCGTACGCCATCCCCGCCTTCATCTCGGCTGTGGTGTGGCGGGGGCTGATGAACGCCCAGTTCGGCCAAGTCAACAGGATGCTCGACGGGATCGGGATCGACCCCATCCCCTGGCTGCAACACCCCACCTGGGCCAAGATCGCAATCCTGCTGGTCAACTTGTGGCTCGGTTTCCCTTACATGTTCCTGATCGCAACCGGCGCCCTGGAGTCGGTCCCCGACGAGCTCAAGGAAGTGGCCATGGTCGACGGGGCCGGCCCGGTGCGGGTGTTCCGCTCGGTGACCCTCCCCATCCTCCTCATCTCCACCGCCCCACTGCTCATCGGGTCGTTTGCCTTCAACTTCAACAACTTCGTCCTCATCTTCATCCTCACCCAGGGGGGACCGCCGGTGGTGGGGGACGCCGTCCCCTGGGGCTCCACCGACCTCTTGATCACCTTCGTCTTCGACCTCGCCTTCAGCGC
>CAZAHX010000012.1:4078-17916 GCA_964485005.1 uncultured Acidimicrobiaceae bacterium
GCTGTTCACCAACCCCCAGACCCCCTTCGGGCTTTGGCTGGCCAACAGCTGGAAGATCGCCCTCATCGCGGCGGCGGGGAACCTGGTCCTGGCGGCGTTTGCGGCTTTCGCCTTCAGCCGGCTCCGGTTCAGGGGGAGAAGGGTCGGGCTGCTCAGCCTGCTCCTGGTCCAGGTGTTCCCCCAGTTCCTCGGGTTCATCGCTATTTTCCTCACCCTGCAGGCGATCGGCGAGGTCGCCCCTCTGTTCGGCCTGAACACTCATGGCGGGCTGATCCTGGTCTACCTGGGAGGCGCCATCGGTTTCAACACCTATTTGATCAAGGGGTTCATGGACACCATTCCCATCAGCCTCGACGAGGCGGCCAAGATCGACGGCGCCAGCCCCACCCAGGTGTTCGCCAGGGTGATCTTCCCGCTGGCCCGACCAGTGCTGGCCGTCGTATTCATCATCACATTCATCGGTCTCTACTCAGAGCTGGTCCTGGCGCTAGTGATCCTCAGCTCGGCGGACAATTTCACCCTGGCCATCGGAATGCGGCAGTTCTCCCTCTCCGAGTACACGGCACGATGGGGAGCCCTCAGCGCGGCGGCGATACTCGGCTCGGCTCCGATCGTGGTCACCTTCCTGGTCGCTCAGAAGCAGATCCTCAGCGGGCTCACTAGCGGCGCGGTCAAGGGCTGAGCATGCCCACCGCGCCGCCGCGTCTTCTGGCCCCGGACGAATCGCTCGACTCCGACGGGCAGGTCTACGCCGTCGATGGCGACCTGATCCCGCGCCATTACCGCTTCGATCCATCGGACGCGGCCTGCCTCTCCCGGGTCGACGAGCGGTCGGCCCGATTCCGCCTGGTCACCGAGGTCGATGTCGTCGAGGGGAGGGTGACCGTGGCGCGGGGCGACGAGATCGTCTCCCACGCCATGGACCTCGAGGTGGCAGGCACCGACCTGAGGGTGTGGTCCTTGACGATCCCGGTCGAGGATGGCGACCTCTACACCCTGGCCTTCCTCGACGACCGGGATCGGGCGGTGTATCTCACCTGCGCCGGGATGGCGGGCTCGGTGGAGCGTCTGGACCGTTGGAAGATCGATCTCGGGGCGATCCCGCTCGTCGAGGTCCCGCAGTGGGCCCCCGGAGCGGTGATGTATCAGATCTTCCCCGACCGTTTCGCCAACGGCGATCCGGGGAACGACCCCGAGGCAGTGGAACCGTGGGACGCTCCTCCGACTCGGACCGGGTTCAAAGGCGGCGACCTCGAGGGGATAGTGGAGCACCTCGACTATCTCTCCGGGCTCGGTGTCGAGGTGATCTATCTCAACCCGGTGGTCGCCGCACCGTCCAACCACCGCTACGACGCCAGCGACTTCCATCACGTCGACCCGGTCCTCGGCGGCGACCAGGCTTTCGAGCGGCTCCGAGACGCCACCCGGGACCGTGGCATCAGAGTGGTGGTCGACCTGTCGCTCAATCACTCCCATCCGGCCCACGAGGCCTTCGCCGATGTCCGTGATCGGGGAAAGGAGTCGCCGTACTGGGACTGGTTCCAGGTGGCGGAGTGGCCGGTGCAGGTGCGCTACCGGCCCCAGCACCGGCCGGAGCGATACGCCCACTTCGAGGAGGAGGACGCCGAGGTGATGGCCGCCCAAACCGGCATCCCCCTGGTGCGCGCAGATGACGAGGGCCCCTTCCTCGAGCCCACCTACGACACCTGGTACAGCGTGCCCACCATGCCCCGGTTCGACCTGACCAATCGCGGGGCGCGGGACTACATGCTCGATGTGGCCCGTCACTGGATCACCAGATTCGACGCCGACGGCATTCGCATGGACGTGGCCCGCTACATCGAGATCGATTTCTGGCAGGAAGTCCGGCCCTATTTGCATGAAGCCAAGGAAGACGTCTATCTGCTCTGCGAAGTGTTCGGGGATGCAGGGATGTGGCTCCAGGGCGACACCTTCGACGGGACCATGAACTACGTGGGCCGACAGCTGCTGCTCGACTTCTGCCGCGGTGACCTGACCGGCGGGGAGTGGCTGGTGGGGATGGAGAGGCTGGTGGCGTCGCTGACCCCGGAGTCCCTCCAGGCAAGCCAGCTCCTGTTGGGAAGTCACGACACCCCGCGGTTCCTCACCGAAGCCGGCGGGGAGCGGTGGCGGCTCGAGCTGGCCACGATGATGCAGTTCACCCTGCCCGGGATGCCCAGCGTCTACTACGGCGACGAGGTCTACATGGAGGGCGGCGGGGACCCGGCCTCTCGGGGGGCGTTCCCCTGGGGCGAGGAGGCAGGATCGCCACTGGTCGACGAGATCAGGGAGCTGTCCCGCCTGCGTCTGGGTAATCCGGCGCTTCGTCGCGGCGGCTGGCAACCCGGACCGGCCGGGGACGATTGGGTCTCCTATCTGCGTCGTCTCGGTGACGAGGAGTTGCTGGTGGTGGTCAACCGGGGCAGCGATCCGATCCCGGTCGAGGCCGCCGCTCGGGGGCCGATCTGGGGGCAGGCCGAGATCTCGGGGGGCGGGGTGCTGGTCGGTCCCCGCTCCGGGGCGATCTTGGCGGGACTGTCGTGAGCCGTGTCGTCTTCTCCATCCTGTGCACGCTGTGCATCGTGCTGGCTGCATGCACCGATGACACCACGCCCATCATCACGGGCGCCGTCCCGGAGGCGGCCACCACCCCCGCCGAGCCCGACCTCTATCTGATGCTGATGTGGCATCAGCACCAACCCTTCTATCCAGCCGACGACGACGGGGTGGTGACCCGGCCCTGGGTGCGAGTCCACGCCACCAAGGACTACGTCGACATGGTCACGCTGGTGACCGAGCATCCTGAAGTCCATGTCACCTTCAATCTGACCCCGGTGCTCCTCACCCAGATCCAGGACTTCGTCGAAGGCGCCCGTGACTCCTACTGGGTGGCCACAGAGGTCCCCGCCGCAGAGCTCGACGACAACGACAAGGCATTCCTGATGCGTCGCTTCTTCGATGTCAACCAGAAGGTGATCGACCGTTTCCCCCGTTACGCCGAGCTGGCTGCGATGCGCAACCAGGCCGGCGGTCCCGACGCTCCGTTGGACACCTTCGATACCGACGATTACCGGGACCTCCAGATTCTGTTCAACCTGGCCTGGACCGACCCCGGGTTCCTCGAAGAGCCGCCGCTGCGCGATCTCGTGGAGAAGGGGTCGGGGTTCAGCGAGGAGGACAAGACCACGGTTCTCGCCGAGCACGAGCGGATCGTGGGCATGGTCTTCGACGTCCATCGGACGGCATGGGAGTCGGGTCAGATCGAGGTGACCACCACCCCATTGGCCCACCCCATCCTTCCCCTCCTCATCGACACCGCCGCTGCGTCGGTGGGCGACCCGACCGCGGTGCTCCCCGAGACCAGGTTCAGCGAACCGTTGGATGCGGTGGCCCAGGTGGAGCGGGGACTCGCCCTCGCCGAGGAGTTGCTGGGGCGTAGGCCGGTTGGGATGTGGCCCGCCGAAGGGGCGGTGAGCCAGCTCGCCGCCTCGGTGATGGCCCAGGCGGGCGTGGAGTGGATCGCCACCGGCGAGTCGGTGCTCGCCGCCGGTCTCGGTCTCGGCGAGTCCTTCCCCCGCGGCGCCTCCGATGTCCCCGACGAGGCCGAGGTGCTCTACCGGCCGCACTCAGTCGACCTGCAGCGCTCCGACGACCTCCCCGTCTTCTTCCGCGACCTGAGGCTCTCCGACCAGGTCGGCTTCGAGTATTCGGGGATGGGCGGCGAGGCGGCGGCCGCCGACTTCATCGGCCGTCTCCAGGCTATCCGGGACGCCCTGGGGGAGGCTCCGGAGGGCGCGCCTTGGGTGGTGAGCGTGATCCTCGACGGGGAGAACGCTTGGGAGCACTACCCCAACGACGGCAAGGAGTTCCTCGACGCCCTCTATCGCAACCTGGCGGAGACCGACTGGCTGGCCACCATCACCCCCTCGGAGTATCTGGCGCGTTACGGAGCCCCGGAGCCGCTCGACCACGAGCTGTTCCCCGGCTCCTGGTTCCAGGCCAGCTACGCCACCTGGATCGGGGAGGACGAGGAGGCCAGGGCATGGGAGTACCTCGCCACGACTCGCGAAGACCTGGAGCGGGCCGGTGACGGGGTTGACCCGGACGCGTTGGGCGAAGCCACCGAGGCGATGCTCTTCGCCGAGGGGTCCGACTGGTTCTGGTGGTACGGCGCCGATCAGTCCTCCGGCGACGACGGCTACTTCGACGCCGCCTACCGCGACTGGCTGCGCCGGGTCTATGAGACCCTGGGTTTAGAGGTCCCCGCCTTCGTCGGGATCCCCATCATCGCCGCGGCTCCGGTGACACCCACTGCCGAGCCCTCGGGGGAGGCGGTCACCCCGGTGGTCGACGGGGCGGTGGGCGACGAAGAGTGGGCGGGAGCGACCATCTACGACTTCGACACCGGGTCGGTCCGTGCCGGCATGGACCCGGACAACCTGTACCTCGCCCTGAGCGGGATGACCGGGCCGGTGACTGTCGCTCTGGGCGTCCCCTCGGCTACCCCCTACACGGGGCTCACTCCCGCCGGCGACGAGTTCGGCTTCGGAGTCACCCATCAGGTCGTACTCGATGGTCCCTGCTTACGTTCCTCGGCCGAGGAAGAACCGATTTGCGGATTGGAGAGTGAGCGGGTGGCCGAGGTCGGTGTGACCGACGAGGTGCTCGTTCCGATCGAACTGCTCGGCCCGGTGGAGCCGGGGGACCGCATCTCGTTCCGGGTCCTCACTGACTCAATGCTCCTGCCTCGATCCGGTCCCGGGGTGATCCAGGTGCCCGATGTCTCCAATGTGGATGTCCGCTTCGAGGTCGACGACCCGATCGGCGATGACACCGGTCCCGGCAGCTACACCTATCCCACCGACGCCGTCTTCATTCCCGGCTCCTTCGATCTCACCCGATTCACCGTGGGGGTTGAGGGTGAAGATGTGGTATTCACCTTCGAGGTCAACTCCCCGATCCGAAACCCATGGGGCAGCCCGGTCGGGCTCTCGGTGCAGACCTTCGACGTCTACATCGATGCCGACCCGGGAGCGGCGACCGGGGCCCGGATGCTCATCGACGGTCGCAACGCGGCTCTGGAGCCGGGTGACGGATGGGAGGCGGCGCTCACCGTGGAGGGCTGGGACAGCGCCCTCTACCTGGCTTCCGAGGGCGGTGAGACCCAGGAGACCAAACCGACGCTGGGCATCGTGATCCTCTCCGAGAAGGGCAAGGTGATCGTGAGGGTCCCCGCAGAGTTGCTCCCCGCAGGCGACCCGGCGGGGTGGGGATATGTGGCCGCTCTGCTCGGCCAGGAGGGGTTCCCCTCCTCGGGAGTGCGCCGGGTTCGCGACGTCGAGCCCAGCGCCGAGCAGTTCCGCTTCGGCGGTGCGCCCTCAGGGTCGGTGAACTACACCAGGATCATCGATCTCGCCTGGCCGGAGGAGGGCGGGGTCCAGGGTGGGAGCGGGGAGCAGGCGGCGATCCTCGCCGCGGTCCCCGACTACTCGGGAACCCCATCCGACCTGGGCCCCGACCACGTTGCCCAGATACCCCTGCTCACCGGGGGGGCGCAATGAGCTGGTGGGACCATGCCGTCGGGTACGAGATCTACGTGCGGTCTTTCGCCGACAGCGACGGCGACGGCATCGGCGACCTCCCCGGGATCGAGGGCAAGCTCGACCATCTCGCCTATGTGGGCGTCGACGCCATCTGGCTCACCCCGTTCTATCCATCGCCACAGGCCGACTTCGGCTACGACGTGGCCGACTACACCGACGTCGACCCGACCTACGGCTCTCTCGACGACTTCGATCGTCTCGTCGTCGGCGCCCACGACCGGGGGATGAGGGTGATCGCCGACCTGGTCCCCAATCACACCTCGTCGCAGCACCCCTGGTTCGTCGCCGCGGTGGAAAACGGCCCCGGGTCGCGCTACTGGGATCGATATGTGTGGCGCGAGCCGGGCCCGGACGACGGCCCGCCCAACAACTGGCTCTCGGTGTTCGGCGGTCCCGCCTGGACCATGGAGCCGACCTGGGGCATGTACTACCTCCATCTCTTTCATCCCAAGCAGCCCGACCTCAACTGGGAGAACCCCGAGGTCCATCAGGAGTTCAAGAGAATCGTGCGCTTCTGGATCGAGCGTGGTGTCGACGGGTTCCGCATCGACGTGGCACACGCCCTCTACAAGCACCCCTCGTTCGCCGACAACCCCCGTCATCCCGAGGCCGACGAGAAATCCGGGCACCTCACTTTCCGCGACTACGCCCATGTTCACGATCTCGACCAGCCCGACAACGTCGAGGTCTACCGGGGGTGGAACATCGTTGCCGGCCCCGAGGTGCTGCTGCTGGGCGAGGTGTATCTCTACCCGCCCCACCTGGTACGCCGGTACGTTGGCGATGGCGCCCTCGACCTCTCCTTCTATTTCGGTCTCAACAGCCTGGACTGGGACCCCGAGGAGTTCGTGAGGCGGATCCGCCACGCCGCGGAGACCATTCCCTCGGGCTGGGCTTGGGTGCAGGGATCACACGACGAGCATCGCAACGTGAGCCGCTACGGAGGGGGAGCCGAAGGGGTGGAGCGCTCCATGGCGTTGTGGGTGGCTCTGATGGGTCTCCCTGGCATGCCCTTCCTCTACCAGGGCGAGGAACTGGCGCTGCCCAACGGCACCGTCCACCCCCGCCACGTCCTCGACCCGGCGGCAGCGGTGTCGGCCGACTGGGGAAGGGACCCGTGCCGCACCCCCATGCCGTGGACCACCCATCCCGGCCATGGCTTCACCGAGGCCGACACCGCCTGGTTGGTGGCCGACCCCCGACCCGAGGAGCAGACGGTGGAACACCAGCTCCTCCGGGTCGACTCGCCGCTCAGCCGGATCAGGGCTTTGATCACGGCGCGAAGGGAGACCGCCGAAGCCAGAACGGGCGAGGTGCAGTGGATCGATGCCAAGTCGGGAGTGCTCGCCTTCGCCCGCGGCGCCGTGGCCCATGTCGCCAATCTCACCGACGAGCCGGCGACGGTGGATGTCGGCGAGGGCTGGCAGGTCTTCCACGCCACCCAGGAGATGAAGCTGCTCGGGCCCGATCTGACACTCCCCCCGAGCTCGGGGGCGATCCTGGTACGGGGGGAGTGACCACGGTCACCATCAGGCAGGTGGCGGCCGAAGCCGGGGTCTCGGTGGCCACGGTGAGCCGTGCCCTGCGCGGTCTGCCCTCTGTGGCCCCGGCGACCAGGGAACGGGTTCTTCATGTGGCGGATCGTCTGCACTACGTGCCCGACCCCTACGCGGCACGACTGGCCTCGACGCGAACCCACACCATCATCGTCGCCGTGCCCCTCCCGGGGCAGTGGTACTACGCCCAGGTGGTGGCGGGTGTGGAGGCGGTGGCGTCGGAGGCCGGCGTAGACCTCCAGCTCCATGTGGTCGGCGACGACCTCCAGCGTCGTCACTTCGTCGAAGATGTCCTTCCCCAGCAGCGGCGTATCGACGGGGCGGTGTTGGTCGACATCCCCCTGGGTGACGATGATGTCAATCGGCTTCTCCAGCGGGGAACGACACTGGTGGGTGTGGGTCAGCACCTCGAGGGCATCGTCACCATCGGAATCGACAACCGGGAGGCGGCTCACGAGGCGACTACCCATCTCATAGGTTGCGGACGGCAGCGGATCGGGCTCCTCGGCGGTATGCCCGACGGCCGGAGCCATCTCTCCATCCCCGGGGAGCGGGAGAAGGGTTACCGCGAGGCGTTGGCCGACGCCGAGCTCGAAGTCGACGAGAACATCATCGTCAACGGCAATTTCTCGGTCGCCGGGGGCTTCGATGCCACCCGTGAGTTGCTGGCGTCGGGCTCACCGCCCAATGGTGTCTTTGCCCTCTCCGACGAGATGGCGGCGGGCGCGATCCAGGCGGCGAGACGGGCCGGGGTACCGGTGCCGGGGGAGCTGGCAGTGGTCGGTTTCGACGACCACGAGTTCGCCGGGGCGCTGGGGCTGACCACGGTGAGACAGCCGGTCGTGGAGCAGGGGGAGCTGGCCGCCCAGGCCCTCCTCGATGCGGTCGAGGGCAACCCGTGGAGCGGTGACCGGGTGCTGCCCCACCGGCTGGTGGTGCGCGACACCAGCTGCCACTGAGGGGAACTCCCGGTCGAGCGGACCCGGTCGGGATCAGGGGTCGAGGAGCTCCTGGTAGTCCTGAGCCGAGACCGGCTCCACCGATAGCGCCCCAGAAGCCACCGGGACGTCGGTCGGCACCCCATCGAGTCGGAACGCCACGAGGTCGATGGAGTCCGAGGCGGTCGTGGTGAGGACTATCTGCGCTACGGCCAGGATCTCCTCCTCGCCGCCAACCGAGGCGAACCCACGGCTGAGGTCGATCCGGACCAGCGAGCCCTCCCGCTCCAATGCCAACAGCTCCGTTCCGGTAGGGATCGATGTGCGCAGGTTGGCGCGCTCCTCGGGGAGACTCACTCCCCCGAGCAGCGAGTCGAGCACGTCTTCGAGATCGGATGAGGACGGGAGGTCCCTGGTCACGTGGACCAATCGCTCCTCTCTCACCAGGTATATCGACACCGCAGCGAGGTCTTCCACGAGCGGCTCGCTCACCGCAGGTGGGTCGTCGAGCTCCAGCACGAGGGTCTCCGGCTCGGACTCGATGGGGACTCCACACGCGGCGAGGGCGATGCAGAGGACCGAGATGGAGCCTGTCCGCTTCATTGCTCCTCCGCCTCGAGCTCGAGCACGAAACGTGCCCCACCCTCCGGCCGGTCCTCGACCCATATCCGCCCTCCCTGCAAACGCACGTTCTCGGCGGCGAGAGCCAGTCCCAGACCGCTCCCTGTGTACTGGCCGGACGGCTGGGTGTTCGATCCTCTCGCGAAGCGCTCGAATATTCGATCTCGGTCGGAGTCGGGCACGCCTGGTCCGGCGTCCTCGACCGAGATCAGGATCTTGTCCCCCGAGCTCTCCACACCGAGCCGAGTCACCCCGCCACCGTGGGTGTCGGCGTTGATGATCAGATTCGCCAACACCCGCTCCAGACGTCTCTCGTCGACCTTCACCAGCGACCGCGCCGCGTTCTGATCGATGCTGACCGGGAGGTCCGGGCGCCTCATCCTGGTGAGAAGTCTGGTCACGACGGCTGCCGCGGGGCGGGGCTCGAGCTCTGCGGTGACCGCTCCAGCGTCGTGCTTGGCGATCTCCACCAGATCGGCCGCGGTTTGCTCCAGCCGGCGCACGTCACGGCTCAGCAGGTCCAGTGCCTCCTGACCCTGCGGCGAGAGCTCGTCGTGTCGACCTTCGAGCACGGCGAGCGAGGTCACCAGGGTGGTGAGCGGGGTCCGCAGCTCATGAGCGACATCCGACGCGAATCGCATCTCCCGAGCGATCCTCGACTGCAGCGTCTCGGCCATCCGGTTGAACGAGGCCGTGAGGGCGGTGAGGTCCTTGTCGAGTCTCTCGTCGAGTCGGCTCTCCAGCTCGCCGGCCGCGATCTGTTGCGCCACCGCGGTCACCTCCCTGAGGGGTCGGAGCACCCTTCGTGCGATAAGCGCGCCGAGCAGGGCACCGGCCAGCGTGGTCGCGGCCCCGCCGACGACGAGCACCCGTGACAGCGTCGTCATGGTGTTGGCCACGTCTCCCAGGGAGAAAACCTCGAAGTAGGAGCCCTCTCTCTCCCCGAGATTGATCCCGACCACCGAAACCGGCCGGTCACGCAGCCAGATCGTCTGCCGGGCGGGGGTCCCCGAGATGACGAGATCGACGAGTCCAGTCGGAAGGTCCTCTGGTCTGACCTGTAGCGAGGCGGCGAACCACTCCCCGTCCCGGTGGAGCAGCGGGGTGGAGCGGGCCGGTGGCCGCAGGTCGGCGAGCACCTCGCTCGGATTCGCCTGCCCGGTGCGCAGGGTGGCGGAGACCAGGCGGGCATCGACCACCGCCTGTTCAATGGTGCTGGCCCTCCTGTCCTCCAAAAGGAGCTGGCGAACGGTGACGTAGGTGATGGCCCCCAGCAGTACCGAGAGGAACAAGGCCACCGCGGCGAAGCGCACCATGATCTTCGCTCTGAGACCGAGGGCGGAGGGGAGCCCAGACGACCGGCGCGGCACCCAGCTCAAGGCATCTCATCCTCCTGCGGCGGGTCGAAGCGGTAGCCGAGCCCCCTGACCGTCACCACATACATCGGCTCCGACGGGTTCGGCTCGATCTTCTTCCTGAGGCGGCGAATGTGGGCGTCCACCACCCGGCCGTCGCCGAAGTAGTCGTACCCCCAGACGTTGGCAAGGAGGAGATCGCGCGACATGACCCTCTGGGGGCTCTGGGCGAGCTCACAGAGCAGCAGGAACTCGGTCCGGGTCAGCGAGACTTCCTCGTCCCCAACGGTGACCCTCCCCTGGTCGGGCAGGATGACGAGCTCGCCGAAGCTCATCGATGGCGACTCCTCCACCGCGCTGCGGGTGCGGCGCAGCAGAGCCCTGATGCGAGCCGCCAACTCCTTCATCACGAAAGGCTTGGTCACGTAGTCGTCGGCTCCGGCCTCCAGGCCAGCCACGACGTCGTGGGAGTCGTCGCGTGCGGTGATGATGATGATGGGCAGGTTGCTCGTCTGACGGATGCTGCGGCACAGGTCGAGACCACTGCTCCCGGGGAGCATGATGTCGACGAGGGCCAGATCCGGCGGCGTGTCAGCGAGCCGTTCCAGAGCGTTGGCTGCGTCCCCTACGCCCTCTGCCTCGAACCCCTCTTCACGGAGAGCGAGCCGCAGTGCTCTCCGCAGCCCATCGTCGTCCTCGACGATGAGGATCCTGCCCAGAGATTCTGTGGTGCCGCTCACCGGAGATCCTTTCTCGTCCGCTTTTCGGGCGTGTTTCGGACCCTTGTGGGGAGTGCGCATCGACGGTAGCCCTGCTCAGGGCTAGTTCTCGCAAATGTCACAGAACCGTCACCTGACCGGGGACGTCGCGTCACATGTGCATTCGAGAATCTTCACATGGCCAAGACCATCATCCCCGTGGCGGACAGCGACTACGGCTTCGGCCCCGACCTCGCCAGCGGCGAGGCGACGACTCGCGTCTGGCGTCTCCAGTACGGGCCGTGCTGGTGTCGCGGGATACCGCCGGGAGCCGGCAGTTTCGACTTCGTGCGCTTCAGCACCACAACGCAGGACCTGGGGGCTTTCGACGGCAGCATCGTCGTCTTCTCGGAGCGCGTCATCGACGGGTCACTCCCGGTGTTTCTCCAGGTGCTGGAGCAGGCGCCCGACCCGAAACTGGTGGTGGCGACTTGGGCATGTCCCGCCGCGGAGCGGTTCTGGGACGAGCTGCCGGTCGGTTGGACCCCGATCGAAGAGGTTCTCCCCGTCGATCTTCACATCGCGGAGTGTGTCACCGGGAACCCCGAGACTCTCATGGCCGGAGTGCTGGGGCACGTCCTCGGCGACCGGCCCTCCGCAGCGGGGAGCCCCGAGCTGGCGGCGAGTGGCCGTGGCTGATCGGACATTGCCGGCGAGCCCGACCGACGAGGCCATCCTCTGATGCACCACGAGATACTGATGCTGGCCCTGGTCCTGGCGGCGGCCCTGCTCGGCGGTCGCGTCGCGGCGCGGGTGGGCTACCCGGCGATCTTGGGCGAGATCGTCGCCGGGATTCTGCTCGGTCCCCCCATCATCGGATTGCTCAACCGGAACGAGGCGATCGACATCCTCGGCGAGTTCGGGATCCTGCTCATGATGCTCTACATCGGCGTGCATCTCGATCTCGGCGAGCTACGACGGGCTTCGGTGCCGGGTCTGCTCGCCGCCACCGGCGGCTTCCTGGTGCCGACGGGTCTTGGCATCGCCCTGATGCTCTCGGTGGGCCGCACCTTCCTCGAGGCCCTCTTCGTCGGGCTGGCCATGGGGGTGACCTCGCTGGCTACCAAGTCGAGGATCCTGGTCGATCTGAAGATCCTCGACACTCGTATCGCCCATGTCCTGGTGGCCGGCGCGCTGCTCTCCGACCTAGCGGTTCTCGTCGTGTTCGCCGCGGTGGTCAGCCCGGACGTCGCCACCGAGGGGGTGTCGCTGGCCACGGCGGCCTTCGCCGGGGTGAAAGCGCTCGGGTTCGGACTGGGCGCCTGGCTGATCGGCCACTGGGTCCTGCCCAGCGTGAAGGGTCTGATCGGTGATCGGGATGTCGACCGTGGTGCGATGTTCCTCGGGGTGGTGGTCTTCGGTCTGGGATTCGCCTGGGCCGCCGAGATGGCCGGGATCCATGCCATCCTCGGTGCCTTCGTCGCCGGGCTGTTCATCGACAAACGGGTCATGGATGCGAAAGTCTCCAGGGATGTCCAGCGCAGGCTGGAGACGATGTCCATCGGTGTCCTTGCCCCGTTCTTCTTCGTGTCTGCAGGTTTCGAGGTGTCCCTGGGCGTGTTCAGGACCGATCTCGCCCTGCTCACGGCTGTGATCGTGCTCGCCACCCTGGGCAAGTTGGTGGGGACCGCCCTGTTCTACTTGCCCAGCGGGAACGGGTGGCGCGAGGGGATCGTGGTCGGGGCGGGCATGAATGGCCGTGGCGCGGTGGAGATCATCGTCGCCGAGATAGCCCTGGCCATGGGTCTCATCGACCGCGATGTCTTCTCCATCCTGGTTTTCATGGCGCTCTTCACCACCGCCACGGTTCCCGTGCTTCTGACCTGGGGGGTGCGGTGGCTTCGCGGCCGGGGGGAGTTGGTCAAGGCGGGCGATCGCCAGCAGGTGTTGATCGTCGGCGCCGGCGTCATCGCCCGTCGGCTGGCCGGCATCCTCAACAAGACCATGCCGGTCAAGCTGCTCGACACCAACTGGACCAACCTACGGGCCGGGGAGCAAGAGGGATTGTTGACCCATTCGGGCAACGGACTCGACGAGTCCGCCTTGGAGGACGCCGGGATCGAGGAGACGCTGGCTCTCATCGCGGCGACGCCCAACGCAGAGGTCAACGTCCTCGCCGCCCAGCTCGCCACGGACTTCGGGGTGCCGGAGGTCTCGGTGATGCTCCGTCCTTCGGAAACCCCGACATTCGGGAAGCGACTGTCCGAGACCGGCGCCTCGGTGATCGCCTCCCCAGAGGACATGGCGGCGTGGGAGCACGCAGTGTCCATCGGGGAAGCAGCCGCCGAGACCGTGACCGTGGAGGAGGGGTCGACCATCGAGTGGACTCCTGAGGTGTCGGGGGTGTTCCCGCTTGCCGTGATCAGCAACAAGGAGAGGTCCCCCTATACCAGCGACGTCGATTTGAAGGCAGGCGATCAGCTGGTCGTCCTCCGTCGCAAGGAGGCGACCCTGGACGCGCTGCACCCCACCGAGGAGCCGGTCCCGGTCGAGACCTGACATACGCGTGATGTCTGGGGTGGGCCCACGTGGACTTGAACCACGGACCTCATCCTTATCAGGGATCTGCAGTATCTCTGTGCGGAGTTGACGATTCGCCGAATCGTCAACTCGTAGCTGAGTTCTTTCTACTCACCGTTTCTTGTCGTTGAGGGCCGTTTCTGGTTCTCGCGCTGACGCAGCGCTGACGCGAAGGACCCGCATCCCACGAAGGACACCAAGCACTGACCCCAGATGCCAGCGAGAAATGGTTGGCGAGGGCTATCGGTCTAGTTGTCCGTAAAGGAGCCGGGCCTGCTGGTCCGCGACTTCGATGACTGCCACATCTCCGAGCAGATGGTCGTTCAGCCTGACGAAGTTCTCGGCCAGGGTTTCTCCGTATCCGGGTCGGAGCGAGCGTGACATGGCGAGGATCTTAGTCCACTCCCCTGGTAGCCACTGGAGGAACAAGACCGCTTCCCGAGCGGTGGTGATCTTGGCTGACGGC
>CAZAHX010000013.1:0-9765 GCA_964485005.1 uncultured Acidimicrobiaceae bacterium
GTTTGCCTCAGCGAGCACCCCATCGAGCCTGGTGGCACCAGCTTCCGATTCTTTGCCGTACCTCCGCAGATACGGGGCCTCGGCAGCTTCCCAGTTCGGGCGTTCGCCCTCATCGACTAGACACCGACCAAGAAGCGACGGACCACTGGTGATACGAGTGGAGGGGGCGAGCCGCATCGGAAGGCAGAGCCCCGCTAATCGAGCCGATCGAACTCGATGTCCATGGCGCCGTTCCAGAGCACGTGATTGCCCAACTCCGCCAGACGCTCTCGCCCCGTGATGATTGTCATGAAATGATTACCCGCCAGCTGGCCGGCCCTACTGGCGAACGAGGTGCTGCCATATGGCAGGAGGATCTCCGCCTCGCTGATCCCACCCGGATAGAACAGCACATCGCCGCTCGCTGGATAGGCAGTCTGATTCTCCAGGCTCAACCCGGTCTCGAGATCCCCGAGCGGCGTCCACAGGGCTTCGCCACTCCAACGGGCATGGATCACCTGGCTGCGGAAGGCAAGCAGGCTTTGAAACCACTTGCTCGTCCGTGGCGCCTTCTCTTCCTCGAGAATCCCAATGAAGTGGAAGTCGCCGGCCTCGATCCTCACCCGTGACACCGATGGGACGTTACTGGTGCAGCAGCTTCGGCTCACCTCGAAACGGTTGCCGTATAGTTGATCGTCATCGCTTTTGATCGCGAGCCGAAATGGATCCATTGATCACCGCAGCCGCCATCACCCTCGTCGCCGGCGTCCTCGGCTATCTCATTGGGACCCGGCGTATCAACCTGCCGACGGGAAGAGGCAGACCAGAGACCAGACGACTCGAGGAATACCCCTTCTATCCCTTCACTGTCAACGCCACCGGCCACGTCGAGTTCGATGCGGCGCTCTTCACCCAGGGTGTTCGTCACCTGCTCCAGCATCGCAACCAGCGAGCGGCCGGCGAGTTGATCGTGATCGGTGAGCAGAATCTGATTCGGGAGATCTTCCCCAGTGACGCCCTGGCGGAGTACAAGCGTTTTTACGCCTCATACCATGGGGACGAGGTCGTCAACGAGAACGAGGCGTACCTGGGGAACTACAGACGTCTGATCAACCAGGTCGGCAGATCGATTCGCAACACCGGGATCGAGATCTTGCTGCACAATCTGGTGAATCCCTCCCGGTCGCTTGTCGCCATCGAAAACGGTGAGGTGACAGGCCGATCGATCGGCGCCGGGGCAACCAATCTCGTCCTCGATCTGAAGACCCGCCGGCAACGAGGGGAGGACAAGGTCAACTACGAGCTGAACATCGGCTCACGCCGGTTCAAGTGCACCACCGTGCCCATCTTCAGACCTGACTACGGGCTGGTCGGCGCCATATGCATCAACTTCGACGCCAACTTCATCCGCGACGCAGCGAGCAACCCCGACCGCGTCAAAGCATTCATCGACAACCTGCTCCGCACCGACTTCCAGCTCGATGAGAACATCCTCTCCAAGGACGAGTACCAGCTGGCCATACGAGGGAAGCGGCACTTCATGGACGATGCCATCCGGGCGCCGTCGGCCCGGACTCAGGCACGCAAGCTGGCCGCCATCTTCTTCTCCGACATCGTCGACTTCTCGAGGCTCATGGGCGAGCACGAGGTCAGCACGCTGCAGATCATGGAGGCCAATGAGGAGATCCATCTCCGTGCGCTGGCCAGCCATGGGGGAAGGCTGCTCAAAAAGCTTGGCGATGGCATCCTCGCCAGCTTCGCCACTGCTTCGGGCGCGGTTGAGTGTGCCCTGGAGGTCCAGCGTGCCGTGGCGCAGGGCGGTCGTTATCAAATTCGGGTGGGGATCCACTTGGGCGAGGTCGTCGAGGCCGAAGGCGATGTTCACGGCGACGGCGTCAACATCGCATCACGAATCCAGGACGCGGTGGAGCCAGGCGAGATCGGGGTGTCGAAAGTGGTCTACGACAATGTCAAGAACAAGGGTGGCTTCAATGCGACCCCGCTCGGTGAGCGCAGGCTCAAGAACGTCGATAACCCGATGATGCTCTACTCCCTCGACGCTGAGCTAGCCCCCTTGGACAGCGGGGACTGACGCGAGTCGAGCTCTCCGTGCCCCTCCGGACTGCCGCCGCGTGGTTAAGCGGAACTGCTGGCCCATCGCATTGCCTTGAGCTCCTTGCGGTGGACCTTGTCCCGGACGTCTCCAATGGTGCAGTGCATCATCTCGGCGACATGAGCGGTGGTGAGGAGGGGCGGGTAGAGCCGTCGCAGCTCTTCTGTGGGATCTGAAGTGCTCATTCCCACTCGATGGGACTCAACGTTGCTACAGAAGGGAACGGCTTCAAGCCCGACATTCGGTTCCGGCACAACGACAGGGAGAGTGAGATGACCTCCAGACCACGGCCTCAGCTAGTGGGTGCGATCTTCTCCAACCGGGAGTCGGCGACTGGTGCAGCTGCTGACCTGCGCCGCGCCGGGTTCACCGACGAGGAGCTGGCCACCGCGGAGTGGCTGCAAGGCCGTTACGCCATCGCCTCGCACGCTCAGACCAAGATGGGGCGGGGGTTGTGGATAGGGGCTGTAGTCGGCACGCTCCTGGGAGCGCTGCTCGGAGCGGCAGCTACCCGGTTGTTCTGGCCGGAGGTTTCCATCGTCACCGCCCTCATCATCGGGGGAAGCTTCGTAGGCGTCACGGGAACAGTCCTCGGTGGGTACTTCGGGCTCATCCGACATCGGCCGCAGCTATGGGATGAGGAAGACTGGGCGCATTTAGAGGTCGAGGAGGGCCAGGTGCTCATGGTTCTCGATGCAGAGCAGCAGCCCGACATGGTGCGGCAGATCTTCGACCGACACGGCGGCCGACGCGTCGAGCCGGTGCATCCCGACTGACCCCAGACCGGGTGTCCCAGGTTCGAGTCCTGGCGGGCTGACAGACACGTTTTGGTCGGCTTCCGGACCGGCTCGGTCTCAGATCAGCGATGCTCGTCCAGAGGGACGGCGAGCTCATCCACGGATTCGACGATGGTGAACTGGTCGGTGAGACCAGTCAGTTTGAGCAAGATGTGCACGGATCTCTGTGGCGTGACCACCAAACGAACGTCACGCTGGCCACCGTCGGCCCGGTTCGATGTCCGAAGCAGGAAGTGGACACCTGATGTGTCCATGAAGGTGACTTCGGTCAAGTCGATAACCAGTAAGGGTGCGTCGAACTCGGAGAAGAAGTCCTCGAGATCGCCAACGGTGGTGATGTCGATCTCACCGGTCACCTTCACCAGGTCGGTGCCATCTAGTCGTGTCGCACTCAGCTTCATATCGGTGCTTCCCGACCCATTATCGCCCGAATCGGGTGTGGAGAACAGGGATTTGTTGCTTCGGGCGTTCAGATTCCGGCCGAGGTCACCGCCAGAAGAAGACCGAACCGCTGTCCATTGGATCACATGCCTGCCCCGCCCCCCGAGGCCGCTCCATGGCCCCCACGAGTCAAGCCCCCGCGTCGGCTCGCAGGGCGCTGAAAGTCCACAGAGCCCCGGCGGCGTCGACTGCTGCCAACAACAACAGCTGCCAGGCCTCCCCCGTGAGCCAGAACACGATCATCGAGGCCACGAAGAACAAGCGACCCAGCACCGAGGCAACGAAAAGGTTGCGGGTCTCATGACGGGCGGCGTCCCAGTAGTAGAGGGCGAGCAGGACCACGACCACGCCGAGGACCCGGATCCACACCTCGTCGGTCTCCGCCATTCCGAGCGCGGAGAGGACGAGATTGGGGACCACGGCGAGCCCGGCACCAACGACCAGGACATAGATGCTCCAGACTTGGATGGAGCGAGCCGACTTCGACATGGTGAGCCTCCGGCTTCCGAACCTAGCACGGCCCCGCATTGCGCCGCCTTGACCACCAATATCCAGAGGTTTGAGCTACACGACCAGCGAGCGTCCATCCGCCTACCTCCTTATCACCTCACTGGGAGCCCTCGGTGTGGTGTTCGGCGACATCGGCACCAGCCCCCTCTACGCCTTCCGGGAGTCGTTCCACGCCGCTGAGGGCCTTGTGGTCGACGTCGAGAGCGTCCTCGGGATCCTCTCTCTCATGTTCTGGTCGCTCATCGTGGTGGTGACGATCAAGTATCTGGTCTTCGTGATGCGTGCCGACAACCACGGAGAAGGCGGAATCCTGGCCCTGACCGCCCTCGCCGACGAGTCGAGTCCGAAGCGATCGCAAGGGGCACGACGAGCTCTTCTCTTGGTCGGGCTTTTCGGCACCGCCCTCCTCTACGGCGACGGCGTGATCACCCCGGCGATATCGGTGCTCTCGGCCGTGGAAGGGCTCGAGGTGGTGGCACCCGCTCTCCAATCCTGGGTGGCCCCAATCGCCGCGCTGATCATCGTCGGGCTGTTCGTCATCCAGCGTCAGGGAACGGCGCGGGTTGGAGCCTTCTTCGGCCCGATCATGCTCGTCTGGTTCAGCACCCTCTCCATCCTCGGGTTGCTCGAGATCATCAAACATCCCGGCGTGCTGCGAGCGGTGAGCCCAACACACGCAGCTTCCTTCATCGCCGCCCAACCCGGGCTGGCCTTCCTGGCCCTGGGAGCGGTTTTCCTGGTGGTCACAGGGAGTGAGGCCCTCTACGCCGACATGGGTCACTTCGGTCGTAAGCCGATCCGCCTCGCCTGGGTTTCATTGGTCCTGCCCGCCCTGCTCCTCAATTACTTCGGACAGGGGGCGCTGCTCATCGCCGATCCCGCCGCGATCGGCAACCCCTTCTACAACCTGGCGCCGGGCTGGGCGCGGGTCCCGATGATCTTCCTCGCCACCGGCGCAGCCGTCATCGCATCACAAGCCCTCATCTCCGGAGCCTTTTCCCTCACCCAGCAGGCAGTCCAGCTGGGATATCTGCCCCGGATGAGGATCGACCACACCTCCCCACGGGAGATCGGACAGGTCTACATGGGAACCGTCAACTACCTGCTCATGATCTCGTGTGTGATCGTGGTGTTCGCCTTCGGCTCCTCGTCGAACCTCGCCGCGGCCTACGGGGTGGCGGTGACCAGCACCATGGTGATCACTTCACTGCTGCTCTATGTCGTGATGCGCCACCGCTGGGGATGGAGCATCCTGGTGGCGGGTGCTCTCACCGTGGTCTTCCTCGGAGTCGACCTCGCCTTCTTCGCAGCCAACATCATCAAGTTCCCCAGCGGGGGATGGTTCCCCCTGGCGGTCGGCTTCCTGATCTTGGCGGTGATGGTCACCTGGAAGACGGGACGGGCCCGCCTCGTCGCCAAGCTGGGGGCGGCCGAGCTCCCCATCGAGCGCTTCATCGGGTCGATCGCCACCCATCCCCAGCAACGGGTCCCCGGCACCGCGGTGTACCTCCACTCCGAGTTGGGGGCGACACCGGCGTCATTGCTGGCCAACCTCCGTCATAGCGACGTACTCCACGAGACGATCATCCTGGTGACCGTGGTGTGGACCACCCGGCCCCGCATCCATCGCGCGGAGCGGGCCACGGTCCACCCCCTGGGCGAAGAGTTCTATCAGGTCCTCCTCCGATATGGGTTCATGGAAGAACCAAATGTCCCCAAGGCCCTGGGGGACATCACGCTGGCCGACTTCGGATTCGACCCGATGGACGCGGTCTACGTCATCGGCAAGGAGACCGTGGTGCCCACCCGAGAGCAGCTCCCATACCGGTTGCGTGACCGGCTGTTCGCCCTCATGCATCGCAACGCCACCAACGCGGCGAGCTTCTTCAACCTGCCCAGCCAGCGGGTCATCGAGGTGGGATCGCGGGTCAACCTGTAGGGATGTAGGCAGCCTTCGCCTTCTCGATGACCTCCAGGGCCTCGGGGGCCTCACGCCACCCCTTCACCGCGGTCTTCTTGTCCTCGAGGTCCTTGTAGATCGCGAAGAAGTGCTCCAGCTCGCGGAGGAGATGGGGGGGAACGTCGCCGAGGGTCTCTGCATCCCTCCACACCGGGTCGCCCGTCGGGGCCCCCAAGATCTTGTGGTCCTCCTTGCCCTGGTCCTCCATGACGAACAGACCGATCGGCTTGATGCGGATCCGGCAGCCGGGGAAGGTGGGCTCGGTGACCAGGGCGAGGGCGTCGAGCGGGTCGTCGTCAGCGGCCAGGGTCTGGGGAATGAACCCGTAGTCGGCGGGATAACGGGTGGCGGTGAACAACATGCGATCGAGGTAGATGTGACCACTCTCGTGGTCCATCTCGTACTTGTTACGGCTCCCCTTGGGGATCTCCACCACCATGTCGATGATCATCCCGCCAGAGTACCGGTGGCCCTGACAGTCTCAGACCCTTCTGTGTCGAAAAACCCGGGCTAGAGCCGGGTAAATCGACACGGAACGGGTTCACCTAGCCTTGACGTCTCCGATGTCCGAGTTCCACTACGAGCCGCTGAGCCATCTCGACGCCTCCTTCCTGGCATTGGAGACTCGGGACAGCCACATGCACGTCGCCGGGGTGGCCCTCTTCGACGCATCCCCCCTCAAGCACGACGAGGGCGGGATCGACATCGCCCGGGTCAAGGACCACATCCGTTCCAAGCTCCCATACATCCCCCGATATCGGCAGCGCCTGGAGTGGGTGCCCCTGGACCGTCGCCCGGTCTGGGTGGACGACTCGGCCTTCAACTTCGACTACCACGTCAGGCACACCTCGCTGCCTCGCCCCGGTAGCGACCGCCAGCTGAAGGATCTGGCCGGGCGGATCGTCTCCACCAAGCTCGACCGGGACAAGCCGCTGTGGGAGCTGTGGGTGGTCGAAGGCGTGAGTGAGGACCGGTTCGCCATCATCGCCAAGATTCATCACTGCATGATCGACGGGCTCTCCGGTGTCGACCTGACCAGTGTCCTGTTGAACGTCGCGCCGGTGTCGGACATCGAGGCGGCCCCGGAATGGGCCCCCCGCCCGACGCCGACATCCGGCCAGCTCGCCGTCGCCGAGACGGCACGGCTCACCCGGCGTCTCATCGACGGGCTCTCTGATCTGGGCGAGGCCCTCGGCGAGAGCGTGGACCTCGCCGAGCGCGCCGTGGACAAGTCGATGGCGGCCATCAGCTCGCTCCGGTCCGGATGGCTGTCCGCCTCGGACCGCACTCCCCTCAACCCCGAGATCGGGCCCAACCGGCGCTTCGACTGGACCGAGCTCGACCTCGGAGGGGTGAAGCGGATCAAGCAGGCTCTGGGTGGCTCGGTGAACGATGTGGTGCTCGCCATCACTGCGGGGGCCATCCGCCGTTTCCTCATCGAACGCCGAGATTTCGACCCCTCGGGTACCGACTTCCGAATTATGAACCCGGTGTCGACCAGAGACTCCTCGAAGTCGGTGCGACCGGGAAACCAGGTGGCGATGTGGCTGATCGACCTGCCCATCGACGACCCCGATCCACTGAGCCGGCTCCTGAAGATCAGGGAGAGCACGAATCGGCTCAAGATGACCAGACAGGCGATGGGGGCCGCCACCCTGGTCGAGTTGAGCGCGGGCACACCGATCACACTGCTCTCGCTGGCGAGCAGACTGGTCGGGCCGAGGATCAGGCCTTTCAACATGACGGTGACCAACATCCCCGGGCCGCAGTTCCCCATGTTTCTCCTCGAGTCCCAGATGCTGGCCAACTACCCGATGGTGCCGTTATGGGCCCAGCACGGACTCGGCGTTGCCCTGTTCTCCTACGACGGGCGGCTCCTCTGGGGCATCCAGGCCGACTACGACAGCATCCCCGACACCGAGTCCCTGGTGACGGCGATTCATGAGTCCTTCGACGAGCTGCAGGGGCTGGCCGCGTCTGACTGAGCAGACACCCCGGTCAGATCGGAGGACTCTCAGCGCCGCTCTCGCCGGTGCGGTGATCATCTCCTTCTCCGCCGTCTTCTTTGCCCTCTCCGGGGTCGACCCGGTCACCGGGGCCTTCTTTCGAACCGCCTACGCGCTCCCCGCCCTGGCCCTCATCTGGTTGATCCGGCGTCCACCGGGCGGGCGCCACCGCCGGGCTCGCCTCGTCGGGATGGGCGCGGGGCTGGCACTCGGCCTCGACATCGTCTCCTGGCACACCGCCATCGACCTCATCGGGACCGGGCTGGCGACCCTGCTCGCCAACACCCAGGTCGTACTGGTGGGAGTGATCGCCTGGCTGCTCCTTGGCGAGCGACCACGCAAACAGCTGTTCTGGGCCGTTCCCGTGATCCTCGTCGGGGTTGCGCTGGTGTCCGGGCTGGGTCAAGGCGATGCCTTCGGGACCAACCCGATCGCCGGGACCGGCCTCGCCCTCCTCGCCGCCCTCTTCTATGCGCTGTTCCTGCTCGGCTTCCGACACTCCAACCCGACCGGCGTCGCAGCGGCCGGTCCACTCATGGAGGCGACGGGGGGCGCCATGGGTGCAACGGTCGTGGTCGGTCTGCTCTGGACCGGGATCGACCTGACCTTGTCGTGGCCGGCGCATGGCTGGCTGCTCGCTCTGGCTCTCGGGGCCCAGGTCCTGGGATGGCTTCTCATCGGTTACGCCCTTCCTCGTCTTCCCGCCGTCGAGACTGCCACCGTCATCCTCATCCAGCCCGCCCTCACCCTGTTCTGGGGGGTGTTGATCTTCGGAGAGCGGCCCTCCGCCCTGCAGACATTGGGCGCGATAGTGGTCCTGGGTGGAGTGGCGTATGTCGCCCTCAACCGCGCCGGGATGACCGCGGAGCCGGCGGCGGTGGTCAGCGGGCCAGGATGACGACCACCAACCGCCCGAGGGGACCGTCGACCACCGACACCCCGACCCGGTCGTAGGAGGCCAATGACAGCTCGGCATATCCGGTGGGGGATTCGACCATCCCGTCGTGTGCCGCCAGGGCGGTACTCGCCAGGGCGATGGTCTGGCCACATTGCGCCACCCGCAGACCCGCCGACATGATCGGCGTGGCACAGTCGCTGCGGGCCAGCGTGCCGCTGGTGTAAGCCTCGGCCGCCTTGCTCTCGGCTACCACAGTCAGAGCCAAGCTGGGCTGGAGGGCGCGAGCGCCGACCCCGGCCCGGAATTCGTTGATCTCGACGATGACCCGTTCCGCTTCCACCCTCACCTGGCGAATCTCCTCGGGTGCAGCTGGAGGGACGGTGAGAGTCTCGTCTCCTTCGGGGACCGCCCGGCTGTCCCCAAAGATCTCCTGGATCGCGGCCAGCGCCGCCATGACGTTGTCTCCGGCCAGTGCCTCGAAGACGGTCTGTGGGAGGGCGCCGGGCCCTGCGATCGCGGACACCACGGTGGAGTCCTCGAGGCTCTGCTCCCACCCATCGGGAAGAGGCATCGCCCGGGCCACATTGGCCAGCACCACCACTACGGCGACACCCCAACCCAAGGCCACGGCGGCGCCTCCCAAGCGGTTGACCAGAGTCAGCCCCGGGAGACTCATCATCCTGGTGAGGTAGTGCGCCGCCACCCCCATGGCCACGCCGAAGAGGATGAAGAGGGCAATGCCCCCTCCCACCCTCGCCACCTCCGGCGTCACCCCGAAGCTGTCCGTGAGGAAGTCGCCGAAGGGTCTGCTGAGCCTGAAAGCGATGAACAGCCCGGCGACCAGCCCTGCCAGGTCGAGGATCTCCCGGATCATCCCTCGCAGCCAGCCCCGCGTGAGGAGACCGGCGAGGAACAAACCCAGGACGAAATCGATCATTAGGCGAGGATCCTCCTTGCGGACGCGCAAAGGGCGGCGTCGCCGCGCCGCCCCTGACGACGACCAAGGTAACCGGGATCAGCCCGTTTCCGGTGGACCTGGATATGGGCCTAACTACCTCAGG
>CAZAHX010000013.1:9865-16709 GCA_964485005.1 uncultured Acidimicrobiaceae bacterium
CCGGGGAGGCGATGCGGATGCGCATCCGCTTGTTCGCCTTGCCCTTCGACTCGGTCTTCACCACTTCGATGGTGCCGACCTCGAGGGTGGAGTTGACATGAGTGCCACCGTCCGCCTGGCGGTCGAGACCGACGATGTCGACCACCCGGATCTCCTCGACCCACTCGGGGATGAGGTTCACCTTGGTGCGGATGAGATCCGGGTCCTTGAGCGCCTCCTCCCTGGCCATGAGGAGGATCTCGGTGGGATATCCCCTGACGAGCTCCTCGTTGAGTTTGCGCTCCACATCACGACCGAACTCCACGGAGATGCCGTCGAGCTCGAAATCCATGCGGGCCTCGCCCGGGGTCATGTTCCCCCCGGTGACCTTGGCCCCGAAGTCCCGGAAGACGACACCGGACAGTGCGTGCAATGCGGTGTGGGTTCTCATCGTGAGGTACCGGCGACGCCAGTCGATGACTCCCTCGACCGGCTTGCCCGGGTCGGGCAGGATCGCCCCGGCCTCGACTAGATGGAAGGGCTTGCCTTCCCTGCGGATGGTGTCGATGACATCGACCGAGCCGTCCTCCCAGGTGATGGATCCCGTATCCCCGGGCTGTCCGCCTCCCCGGGCATAGAACACGGTGCGGTCGAGGAAGACGCCGTCCTCGGCCACCTCCAGCACCTGGCCCTCGGCTCGGGCCAAATAGGAGTCCTTGCCCGCCAGTTCCTCGATCGGGCCCTGTCCTGTCATGCCCGGACCTTATCGGGTCAAGTGTGAGTAAATGACGTCGCAGAGCGACGGCATTTACTCACACTCGGGCGGACGGGTCAGTCGGACGAGCCCGAGCTGTCCGCTGCGGCCTCGGCACTCACCGGCCGGCGCCGCAGTCTCCACACGAACCAGATCAACAGAGGCACCCAGAAGAAGGGGAGGAGGGCGCCGAGCACGAGCACGAAGACCTGGCCGAGGCGGATGAGGAGCTCCCAACTGGCCTCCAGCCCCTCGCCGAAGGTGGGGATGCCGCCGGGATCGACGGCCTGGACGAACATGGTCACCGTGGCGGCGGCGGGACGATCGGAAAACTCATTGCCCTCCTCGTCCACCGGTGTCGCGGTGACCTGGGTCTGGGTTCGCACGCTCCTCTCGGTGATCACCTCGGCGGCGACGACGATGGACTCGCCCGGCTCCAGGGTGGCGTCGGTGTCGCCGAACACCGCGATCAGGTCCTCGCTGTCGATGTCCAGGACGGGATCTCGCACTTCGAACCCGGTGAGAAGAGTGTCGCCGCTGTTGAGGATCTCAAAGCAGACGGTGACTTCGGCGTCCTGTTCCACCGTGAGGTCACCGCGGCCGGGGCACGACAGCCCATCGTCGTGACCCGGATAGGCGGTCACCTGGACGCTCAGCGCCGGCCGGGTGGCGGCCTCGTCGAGAGTGAGGACGATGGTGGCCAGCGCCACCTGGTCCTGCAGGGTCCTGAGCTGGCCGCGAAGAGTCTCCAGCTGGGTCTCCCGTGCCAATAGCTCGTTTTCGAGATCGACGATGGCCTCGATGTCGGTGGCCTGCTCCAACAAGGTGCGGAGACGCTGCACGCTGGCAGTCGCGGTGTTGATCCGGCTCTCCAGATCCACGATTCGCTCGGTGACATCGCTGGCCGAGACATTCTGGGACCGGAGCTCGCCGATGGAGCCGAGGGCGGTCAGGGCGCTCTGGAAGTCTCCAGGCGCGACTTTGAAGGTGAGGATGCTGCGCGGCTCGGGTGACCCCGTGGTCTGCTGACCGAAGAGGAAACCGCCCATGCGCTCGATGATCCGGGTGGCCTCCTGCCCGGCGGCGGCCACGTCGGTGACCGAGACGTTGAGATCGGCGTTGAAGATGATGTCACGGCCGATGTCGGAGCTCTGCAAGGCTACGGGGGTGATCCCCCCGGAGCCGAGGTCGTCCTCGTCCCCCGTCGCCTCGGGTGCCGTCCCGTCATCGGCGGCGTCGGCCAAAGTGGTATCAGGCGACTCCTCGCCGACGCCGGCCCCCTCGCCACTCAGGGCCCCTCCGATCTCGGAGAAAGTCTCCTGGACATCACCGTCGCCGCTCGAGCAGGCGGTCAGGAGCAGCGTCAGGCTCAACGCAGCCGACAACCATGTCCTGGTGGGATGAGACCGGGATGTCCTCATATGCACTCCTCCGTCACCGATAAGACGGTCCTATGGAATGATCGGTTCCCGGGCCTTCCCACTGGAGCGCGTCGCGCTCACGAGCCGGTGAGGGGGATCACCCCCACCGCTTCCACCGATCGACTCTCGAGCACGGTGGTCATCTCCGCCGTGAAGGCGTCGACGACCACGACACCTCGAGTTTGGAGGATTGCCACGAACCGCGAGTCCGAGCTCCAGGCCAGGTCAGGGTTTTTCCCCGGCACCTTGACGCTTCTCAGCACGCTCCCATCCCCGGCATCGACCACGAGGAGGCCCTGGTCGCCGCGCACTGCGATCAGAGATCGGTCCGGGGAGAACTCGGCGTTCATCACCCCGCCAACGGCGTCGATATCCGTGCCCAGCCGGCTGACCCCGCCCCCTGCGCTCACCAACATCAAGTCGCCATCGGAGGCGGCAATCCACCCCGACGGGTGGGAGCCGTAGGCCGCTCCGTCGAGGACGGCGCGATGCTCGCCACCAATGTTGTAGAGGATCATCTGGTTGGCGGTCGGGTCCCGAACGACGAATCCCCACTCTCCCCAGGCACTCACCCTCGCCAACGGGTCGAGACCGCCCACGACATGAACCGGACGGCGGTTGGCATGAACCACCCACAAAGACCCCTCCCCCTCGGAAACCCGCGTATAAGCGAGCTCTCCCGTTTCCGAGTCGTGCCAGGCGAAGCCGGTCACTCCCGACACGAGCGGGGCAAGTCTGGAGGCGATCCCCACGGAGAGGACGCTCCCCTCCTCCTCTTGCACGAACATGGTGGCGGCGAGCCATCTTCCCGAGGAGTCGAAGCGGGCTATCCCAACCCCTCCGGCGGGAAGGGGGCGCTCCACCGGCGGCCCTCCAATGGGCCAGAGGAAATGGGTTAGGCTCCGGCCCTCCGTCTTGAGCATCGCCACCAGCGCATCGGGGAAGCCCTCCACCACCTCCCCGATCCCGCGGATATCCGGGTCGGTTTCTTCGGGCGGTGTGATGGGGACGCCCACGACATCGGCAGTGGTCCCGGTTGGCGGGTTGACCCCGGTCGAGGTCAGAAACACCACCGCCACACCCAGCCCTACGGCGAACCCGAGGGCGAAGAGCAGCCAATTGCTCCCGGGAGGCAGGTGCGCAGCTCGCTCCGGCGCATCGCCGTCCACCACGCGCACCTGCTCGGTCATAGGGAAACGCTAGACCCTGCGGCGGTTTGTAGGCTCTCGTATGACGAAACCTGCCGTCCTGTATAGAGTTCGCCGCCGCGGGCCGGGCTATCCGCCCCGGCCTATGTTCAAATCGGAGGAAGGAACCAAATGAAGAACAAGAGAGGCTCAAGACTTCTCGCGCTGCTGGCAGTCCTCGCCATGCTCATCGCCGCCTGCGGTGATGGAGCGGGCGACGGTGACGTGGACGCCGGCGACGTAGTCGTCGGAGAGCTGGGAGCTATCGAGGTGGCCGAGGGCGATCCGATCAAAATCGCCACGCTGCAGGCCATCAGCGGCGACGCTGCAAGCCTGGGCACCGACCAGGTAAGGGCTGTCGAGCTGGCCATCGCCGACAAGGGCGAAGTAGCCGGCCATCCGGTCGAGCTGGCATTCAACGAAGACGACCTGTGCAGTTCGGAAGGCGGCCAGACCGGCGCCACCCGGATCATGGCCGACCCCGACGTCGTGGCAGTGATCGGCACGAGCTGCTCCGGCGCAGGTGTGCCGGCGTCCAACGTGATAAGCGAGGCGGGCCGGGTGCTGTTCTCGGGCTCCAACACCTCGCCGTATCTCACGTCCGACCTGGCCGGAAACGAGGGCCCCGACCACCACGATGGCTATTTCCGTACCGCCCACAACGACGGCATCCAGGGTGCAGCGGCCGCGAAGTTCATCTTCGAAGAGCTGGGGCTGACGCAGATTGCCACCATCAACGACGGCGATCCCTACACCGAGGGTCTAACCAGTGCGATGGCGGCTGCCTTCGAGAATCTGGGCGGCGAGGTCGTGGTGAACACAGCCGTGACAGCCGACCAGACCGACATGCGTCCGGTACTCACCGAGATCGCCGCGGCAGGAGCCGAGTTGATCTACTTCCCGATCTTCCAGCCCGCCGGTGACTTCATCGCCGAGCAGGCGGGGGAAGTGAGCGGTCTCGAGGACACGGTACTGATGGGCGCCGATGGCCTGCTCTCGGACACCTACGTGGTGCTGCCCCAGACCAAGGGGATGTACTTCTCGGGTCCGAACACGCCGACCACCGGCGCATACGATGACTTCGTGGCTGCGTACGAGGCGGCATATGGTGAGCCGCCGATCCAGTCGTTCCACGGTCATGCGTACGACGCGACGATGATGTTGTTCACTGCCATCGAGAACATCGCTCAGGACCGGGACGGCACACTGGTGATCGACCTACAAGCTCTGCGCGATGAGCTGCACAGCATCACGTATGACGGTCTCACCGGGACGCTGAACTGCGACGAGTTTGGCGACTGCGCCAGCGTCGAAGGGATCGATATCGTCCAGAACACCGACGACACCGCGGACATCGGGGCCGTGCGTGCCAACGTCATCATCACCTACACCCCGGAGGAACTCGGGATAGGCGGATAGACGAGCGGACGCCCGGCACCAAGTTCCCTTGGTGCCGGGCGTCGCCACACCGATGAGGTAGAAGCCATGACCGAAGCCACCGTCCCTGCTCGTCCAACTCGACGTGCGTCCCGGATCACACCGATGGCGATCTTCCTCTGGTTCCTCCGAGTAGTCGCCCTCGTCGTGATCCTCTATGGGTCGTTCAAGAGCATCTCGTCGGGGCGTCTCACCGCAGCGCAGTGGCGCGACTTGATCGTGTTCGGCGTTTCGACGGGATCGGTATACGCCCTCATCGCACTGGGGTACACCATGGTCTATGGCGTGCTCCGTTTCATCAACTTCGCCCACGGTGAGGTTTTCATGATCGGGGCGATGTCGGCCTTCCTGGTGGCCAACGGCCTTGCCGGCACCAGCCTCTGGGTCTCCAACCCCGTTCTCTCACTGGTCATCGTGCTCTTGGCCAGCATGATCACCTCGACTGCGGTGGCAGTGATAGTCGAGCGGGTGGCCTACCGGCCTCTTCGGGGGACACAGAGGTTGATCCCATTGATCACCTCGATTGGAGCGTCGTTCACCCTCCAGTACATCGTCCGGGGTCTGGTCGGCCCCAGCACCAAGGCCTTCCCCAGAGTCGAGCAGCTCAGAGGGACCTGGGACATCTTCGGACTAGTGATCTTGAGGTCACAGGTGGTGGTGATCGTCGCCGCCCTGGTGATGATGGCCGGTCTCTACATATTCGTTGAGAGGACCCGCACCGGGAGGTCGATGCGAGCCGTTTCAGAGGACCCGGAAACCGCGGCCCTGATGGGCATCAACGTCGACCGGACCATCGTCACCGTTTTCGCCGTTGGTGGTGCCATGGCAGGAGTGGCCGGTGCCCTGTGGGGGTTGGTCTTTCCCAGCCTCAACTTCTTCTCCGGATTCCTTCCCGGCATCAAGGCGTTCACGGCCGCCGTTCTGGGTGGCATCGGCAATATCGTCGGAGCGATGCTCGGTGGAGTCAGCCTCGGCGTGTTCGAGTCTGTGGGTCCCAGCCTTGTCCTCGCCGGCTACGAGATACCCGCCTTCAGTCAGCTCAAGGACGTCGTCGCCTATCTCGCTCTGGTCCTGGTGCTGATCTTCCGCCCTTCGGGAATCCTGGGCGAGCGGCTGGCCACCGAGAGGACCTGAGCCATGGCAGACGTCGAAGCACCTGCCTTCGAGGTCGAAGAAAAAGAGTTGCTCCCGCCACCACAGCTCGACATGAGACGCGCTATCCGGCTCGGGTTGGCCAATGCCGCGGTGATGGTCCTGGTGGCGGCGACGGGGATAGTGGGCACGTTCCAGGGCCGTCTCATAATCGACCCATTCCTCCCCCTCGGGCTCCTGTTCCTTTACCTGGTGGCTTGGGCCTTCGGGTGGCTCGCCGCCAAGCCACCCGCCACCCTCGAGGGGTTCGCCCCGGCGGTCCCAGGGCCACGCAACCTGAGCGCCGGCGCTCTCGCCGGCGCTCTCGGTGGCGCCGGCACCGCGGTGCTGCTCGTCCTCACGACGACATTCAACCTGCGTGACGTCTTCATCGAGCTCTCTCCTCAACTCGCCGACACGCTCTCATTCGGCCTGCCGGTCGCGGCCGCAGCTCCATTGATCATCGCCGTGGCCACCTCCGTGGGCCTGGTCGGAGCGGGAGTCCACTTCCTCCCACTGAGACGGCGTCGCGCCATCGTGCCCGGTCTCATGTGGGTGCTCATCTTCGCGCTTTTCACCGATATCGTCGGTCAGTTCTTCGCCGGGATCGGCCTCGACTCCATCACCAGGCTCTTCTTCACGGGTCGCGGCGGCCCTCTCACGGTCCTGGGCGCAGTCGTCGTCTTCGCCCTCTTCTCCGCCCTCTATTGGTATCTGGGAAGGCGTAAGACAACCCTGCGACAACGATTCGACCTCCTCCCCGCGGAGAGGAGGACATGGTGGACAATCGGGCTGGCCGTCGCCATCCTGGGGATCCTCTGGTTCATGCCCCGGATCATGGGACCGTTCGTCAGCCAGGTGCTCGACAACGCCGGCATCTTCCTGCTGATGGCCCTGGGCCTCAACATCGTCCTCGGCTATGCCGGCCTCCTCGA